>CAYSQP010000131.1:0-3026 GCA_964433285.1 uncultured bacterium
CTGGTATGAAATTGGTGGCATTTTTGGAAGTTTAGCAGCGGGTTGGGCTTCAGATAAAATTTTTGGTGGCAAACGGGTACCTATTGTCATTTTATTTTGTATTGCCGTGATTTTAGCGATCGGCGGTTTATGGGCATCGCCTGGCAGGATGGTAACGGATTCCTTGCTTCTTTTTGTGATAGGATTTTTTATATTTGGACCCCAGATGCTGATTGGTATGGCGCCTGCCGAGCTTTCCAGCAAAAAAGCCGCTGGCGCATCCACAGGATTTGTGGGGCTATTTGCCTATTTAGGTGCAGCCATTGCGGGTTATCCGCTTGGCAAAATGACGCAAGAATATGGGTGGCAAGGATTTTTCATTGGGATTGCTCTTTGCGGACTTATTTCTGTGATGCTACTGCTCCCTCTGTGGTCCATTAAGACTAACCCTAAACTTGTCAAAGAAAAAGATACTAACGAAGAAGCTCTTGAGGCAAATTGATGTGGGTTGAACTCCACCTCCATTCGCAGTTTTCTATTTTAGATTCTACTGCCTCTTTGCAGCAACTTGTTGCAAAAGCAATAGAATACAAGATGAGTGCTTTGGCGCTCACCGACCAGGGTAACCTTTACGGCGCTGTTGATTTTTATAAGACATGCAAAAAAGCAGGGATCAAACCAATTATCGGTTGTGAACTCTATGTCGCTCCACGCTCAAGGCATGATAAAAAAATCGCAGGACAAGCCAGTGGATATCCTATCGTTTTATTAGCGAAAAATAGAAAAGGTTACCAAAACTTATGCACATTAAGCTCTCTTGCCCATTTGGAAGGATTTTATTACACACCACGTATTGATAAAGAGATCTTGCGCACCCACTCTGAAGGGCTGATCTGTCTTTCAGGCCCCTTAAGAGGTCCCATTGCGCAGCTCATTGTGCAAGATAGTCCACAACTTCTTGAAGAAATTGATTGGTATCGCTCTCTCTTTAAAGAAGATTTCTATTTTGAACTCTCCCGCCATCAGATGGATGAGCAAACAATGAAAGAAGATGGAATGGACCGCGAAAGCTGGCTTTATCAGGCGGCTTTGCTTGAGTTTCAAAAAGAAAGACAGGTTGTATCCCGTTTAATACAACTTTCAAAAGAACTAGGGATTGCATGCGTTGCCACAAATGATGCGCGCTATATGCAGCGTAGCGATTGGCATGCGCATGAAATTTTAATGAATATCCAAACGGGTGAGCCCTGCGAAATTTGGGAAAAGGATTCTTTTGGGAATCTAAAAAATAAAGTTTTAAATCCTAAGCGTAAAGTCAACTTCTCTCACGAATTCTATTTTAAATCTCCCCAAGAAATGGCAAAGCTTTTTGCCGATTTCCCCGAAGCTGTGGCCGAAACGGTACGCGTTTCTGAAAAGTGCGATTTTGAGTTTGACTTAAAAACAAAATATTACCCTGTTTTTGTTCCTAAAAGTTTAGAAGGAAAAGTATTTACGCAAGAAGAGCGTACGAAAGAGGCAGAAGCTTTTTTGCGTAAGCTATGTTTAGAAGGCATTCAAAAAAAATATGATGCTGAAGCGCTTTTGCGCATCGAAGAGAAATTTCCTAAACAAGATCCTTTGGAAGTGGTTAAACAGCGCGTTGAATATGAACTTGATGTGATCATTTCAAAAGGGATGTGCGACTACTTGCTTATTGTGTATGACTTTATCGCTTGGGCAAAAAATCAAGCTATCCCAATGGGTCCAGGGCGCGGCTCTGGTGCAGGGTCTATTGTCTGCTACTTAACAGGCATTACCGATATTGAACCGTTGCGCTTCAATCTATTCTTTGAGCGCTTTATCAATCCTGAGCGGATCTCTTATCCCGATTTGGATGTGGATATTTGCATGGAAAGACGCTTTGAAGTGATTGAGTATACCATGCGCAAATATGGCAAAGATAAAGTGGCCCAGATCATCACTTTTGGCACAATGAAAGCAAAAATGGTTATCAAGGATGTGGGCAGAACTTTGAATGTGCCGCTTGCCAAAGTCAATCAGATTGCTAAGTTAGTGCCTGAAGATCTTAATATTACCCTTGAAAAAGCTTTAGAGGATCCCGATTTAAAGCAGCAGTATGCATCGGATGAAGAGACAAAAAGACTATTGGATCTAGCAAAATGTTTAGAAGGATGTGTCCGTAACACGGGCATCCATGCAGCGGGCATTATTATCTCAGCCGATCCTATCATGGAACATATTCCTGTCTGCACAGCTAAAGATTCTAGCTTTATGGTGACCCAATATTCAATGAAACCGGTCGAAGAGGTGGGCATGCTCAAGATCGATTTCTTGGGGCTGAAAACATTGACGGCCATTCAAGTTGCTGTCAATAGCATTGAAAAATATGAAAATATCAAAATCCATTGGGTCAATTTACCACTGGATAATAAAGCCACATTTGATCTGCTTAGCCAAGGGAAAACTCTCGGTGTATTCCAGTTAGAGTCTGTTGGAATGCAGGAGCTTGTTAAACAGCTCCACATTGATAAGTTTGAAGAGATTATCGCAGTCGGCGCTCTGTACCGTCCTGGTCCGATGGAGATGATCCCCTCATTTATCAACCGTAAACATAAGCGAGAAGAAATTGAGATTGACCATCCGCTTGTGGAGATGATCCTCTCAGAAACATATGGAATCATGGTCTATCAAGAACATGTGCTACAGATTGCAAGTATGCTGGCCAATTATAGCTTGGGCGAGGGCGATGTGCTCCGGCGCGCTATGGGAAAAAAAGACAAATTAGAAATGGCTAAACAGCGCGAAAAATTCCGTTTGGGGGCTTTAAAAAACAAGATTGCTGAAAGCACATCCATGCAGATTTTTGACAAGGTGGAAAAGTTTGCTTCCTACGGATTTAATAAGTCGCATGCGGCTGCCTATGGCTATTTAAGTTATGTGACAGCCTATCTAAAGGCCAATTTTTCTATGCATTGGATGGCAGCGCTGATGACAACTGACCGCGATGATATCTCTAAAGTGGCCAAAGTAATTAATGAATGTCA
>CAYSQP010000132.1:0-2993 GCA_964433285.1 uncultured bacterium
TTAACGTGTGGTTTGGTTCTCTGAAATGTCTCTTTTGCCATTATATCCTCCGTTAAGGTCCAGTAGTTAATTTTGTTTGCCCAAAATAGGAATCGAACCTACGACCTTTTGCTTACCATGCAAGTGCTCTACCACTGAGCTATCTGGGCGTACCATGCAAACAGGCATCTGTTTACGTGTCTTCCTATTTTAGCCGAATAGCAACTAAGTTTAGTGGCACGGTTAAATTAAAATCAACAAGTTTCTATTTTGAACGATAAATAATCCTGGCTTTGGTCAGGTCATAGGGGGACATTTCCACGGTCACGTTATCTCCTGCCAGGACCCGGATATTGCGCATCCGCATCTTCCCGCACAGATGGGCAATGACCTGCATCCCATTTTCCAAAAGGACCCGGAAGGTCATATTCGGGAGAAGCTCTTCAATCTTCCCCTCGAGCTTTATAGTATCTTCTTTAGGCATAAACCGATTTTTTTCTTTGTTAGCAATTCGGTTGATTCTATACTTTGTGCGAAAAATATGGAAGAAAAGAACAATCAATTTTTTTATACCTGCCTAAAAAAGCAAGAAGCCATTAAAGAAGAGTTTCTTTTGTGCACCTCTCGCGAAAAAAAGTATGAAAAAATAATTGAATTTGGCAGAAAACTCCCCCCAATGACAGCTGAAGAAAAACGACCTGAAAATATTGTCAAAGGCTGCCAAAGCATCGTCTATTTGAGCGCATGCCTCATCGATGGAAAAATGCACTTTTCCGCTGCTTCAGAAGCTCTTATTTCTGCAGGCCTAACGATGCTACTCATTAAAGTTTACAATGAAGAATCCCCTGAAACCATTCTCAAGTGCCCGCCTCTCTTTCTTGAGGAGCTAGAAATCCATGCCAGTCTAACCCCGGGCAGATCCAATGGGCTTTCAAATATTTACTTACGCCTGAAGCAAGAGGCATTAAAATCTTTACTCTATATTCAGCAATCCTCTTCTCTAGTAAAATAGTAGGCTTTCGTACTCAATTAAATAATTTTAAACCCTGAGGAATAATGGCTACTCCAGCAGTTTTACATCCCTACTACACAATAGATCTTGATAAAGAAAGATTTTGCCACAAGGCTTCTGCCTATTTTTATGAATTTGTGGCCGTTGCCTCTATCGTGGCAACCGTTGTTGCCTCTTTTTTTCTTTTTTCCGCTGCGATTGATTCGATCATGTACATCCCTTATATCTCTGTGGCCGCTATTGCCGCCTATCATACAAATCACAAGAAGTACAAAGCAGAAATGAGAGAGGTGAAAAAAATCGATGCTATTGTAGCAAAGAATAAACCGCTAGTGGAAGCCCGTTACTTAGTAGAAAAACAGATTTTTGAAAAGCGTATTAAAAAATTAGAAGAAAGAAAAAATAGGTATATAGATGCGCCAGATATCGCTAAAATCCAACGTTTCCATAAAGCAAAAGAAAAACTTTTTGCGGGGCTCCAAGAGCTGCATCTAATCCATTATGTGATGCGTCATCCGAAAGTTTCAGATGATTTAGTAGAGATCTCTATTCCTCAAGGGCATCAACATTTGATTAGACGAGCGGAAGCAATCACGATCATAGTCTGATTCCGGGTGTTGCATAACCCCAATAACGTGCCCAGCCAATTAGAAAGATAAGATTGGGAAGAAGATCGGGCACGCACACGGGCACGGGCACGTTTGAGAAAAGAAGGGGTATGCAACACACCCTCTAACCCCCTCTTGTAGATAAATCTTTTTTTTACTATAGAAAAGAGAAAAACTACTGGAGGACTTTATGAAATCTCTCTATGCGCTGAGTTTATTAACGGCCACAAGCCTTGTTGCCGATATGCCCGTTTCTGACTCTTGCTGCAAACCTTGCTGCATCCCCAAACCAAAAAAATGTATCGATTGCACCTGCTACACACCTCCATTTTATGAATCCAATGGCTGCGATTCTGGGCTCTTTATTACAGCTGACTTTCTCTATTGGTATGGAAAAGAAACTAATCTGGCTTATGCCGTCAAAGAAAAAGCAGTTCCTATTGCTCCAGGTTCTACTGCCTCTGTCGTTGTTGCGCTTGAGAATACAAAACATTTAGGAGCAAAATGGTCGCCAGGGTTTCGTGTTGGCATCGGCATGGAAACCGATTGCGATGGTTGGGACTATTACTTAAATTACACCTGGTACCATAGCGAAAAAAAAGACCATACCTCTGTCGATTCTAATTTTGGTACTTCTGCCCTGCCTTTTAACCCTTTAATCGGGCAAGAAGCGCTTATGAATCCTTGGATTAACATCAATATTCCAAGCGGAACAGTAGCGACCGGCTTTACCCCCTATGTCTTCAATCAGATTTCAGCAGAATGGGAACTCACTTTAAATGACCTGGTCTTTGAATTGGGGCGCAACTTTTACTTAAGCAGATGTTTCCTTTTGCGTCCTTATGCTGCCTTACGCGGCGTTTGGGTACACCGCGATTTCACAACCGTTTCTACGCGTAGCGACTCGCCTATTGCCGGCGCTGTAGCTAATTTTAAATCTCGCTTCTTAGATCGTTTTTGGGGCGTAGGAATGGAACTTGGATTCCAACCAGAATGGTACTTCACACCGCGCTTTGCTGTGATCTCTAATTTTGATGCTGCTCTTCTCTGGGGAAGGTTTAGAGACAAGAAAAAAGAAGATGATCGAACCCAAATCTTGACAGTCCCTGTCGATTATCACCGCACTTCTACAAATAACTTCTCTAAAATGCAGGCGATTTTTGATCTTATGGTGGGCTTTCGTTGGGATGAGACATGGGCATGCAATCGTTTCCGTACAGCCCTTGATATCGGTTGGGAACAACATTTTTGGCTGAATTTCAGCAATATGATTCGCCAATCGAACACATTTTTAATGGCTGCAACATTTGGTCCAGGAACGTTTGAAAGCGGTTCACAATCGTTTACCGAAAATCAGGGAGACCTGATCTTTGGAGGCTTAACTGTGCGCTTCC
>CAYSQP010000133.1:0-2988 GCA_964433285.1 uncultured bacterium
TGTAGTAGCTTAAAGTGCCGGTTAGGACAAATGTTTTTCCAAAGAAGGGATGCCCTCGGTACTCTGCTGTTTTAGGCATTTCTATAACAACACCACGTGCAAAAAGAGTGTGCATCTCTTCTAGATTTTCAGGATTTTTAAAATATTCAATCAAACCAGCGGCCACTTTTTCTCCAACCCCTTCAATGGCCATCAGCTCTGCTTGTGTCATTTTCGCAAGAGCATCAATACTGCCAGCTTTACTTGCTAAAAGCTGCGCAATCCCTTCCCCGACATGTTTAATCCCTAAAGCTAAAATCAGCCGCGGCAGCGTTGTTTGCTTTGAGGCTTGGATACTTGAAAGTAGATTCTGAATTGATTTTTCTTTAAAACCCTCTAGTTGTTCTAGATCTTTAGCTTGAAGCGCATAAATATCGGCTGCATTGCCAATCAGCTTTTTTTTAAGAAGCTGCTCTACCACTTTGGGCCCCATATGCTCAATATCCATTGCATCTTTGCTTGCAAAAAAGATGATACGCTTCAAAATCTGATCGCCACAGTTTTTATTTGGACAGCGAACAGCCACCTCATTTTCATCATGGATGACAGGGGTATGGCAAACAGGACAGCTATGGACCATTTTCCAAGGATGGGATTCATGCGGTCTTTTTTCTTTGACAACTTCTACTACTTTAGGGATCACATCACCCCCTTTTTCGATCACCACCGTATCACTCACACGGATGTCTTTGCGCTCAATTTCCTCTTGGTTATGCAATGTTGCCCGAGAAATGGTGCTCCCAGCTAAAAAAACTGGCTCTAATTCAGCCACAGGTGTAAGTACTCCCGTGCGCCCCACTTGAATTGTAATCGCAAGAATCTTGGTCACGGCTTGCTCAGGTGCAAATTTATAGGCAACAGCCCAGCGCGGACTTTTTCCTGTGGCTCCCAGTTCTTCTCGAAGTGCAAAATCATCTACTTTAACCACAATGCCATCGATATCAAAGGAAAGCTGACTGCGCTCTTTTTGCACTTTTCCAGCAAAATGCACAATCTGGTCAATGGTCTTACAATAGCAGAAATGGCGATCGTCAAAAGTAGGAAGCCCAATTGTTTTGAAAAATTGGTGTGTTTCATATTGGGTTTTAATCGTCCTTGCACTCTCTTCTGCAATGCCATAAAACACGATGGATAACTTTCTTTCTTTAACCTCTCTAGGATCTAAAAGTTTTAAAGATCCGGCAGCGGCATTGCGTGGATTTGCCCAAGGTTCCTCTCCTGCTTCTTCTTTACGCTGATTCGCTGCTTGGAAGGCATCGTGCGGCATATAGACCTCACCGCGCACTTCAAGACTCTCCGGAGGATATTGCATCGCAAGTTGCAGAGGCAATGAAGCAATTGTTTTGAGATTAGCGGTAATATCTTCGCCTTTTTTTCCATCTCCTCGTGTCAGTGCACGCACGTAGATCCCTTTTTCATAGCGCACAGAAACAGCAATCCCATCCATTTTTAGCTCAGCGCAAAAAGCAACATCTGTCCGCCCTGAAAGCTTGTACACACGTCCTACAAAATCCTTGAGCTCTTCTTCTGAATAAGTATTAGCAAGCGAAAGCATTGGCACGGCATGCAGATGCTGCTCAAAACCAGCTGTTAAACTCTCACCCACACGTTGCGTAGGAGAAAAAGGCACCACCCACTCTGGATGCTCTTTTTCAAAAGTGAAAAGCCGCTCCATAAGCTTGTCATATTCATAGTCAGAGATGGAAGGTGTATGCAAAGCAAAATAGAGCCGGTCATGCTCTTGGATCTCTTGGATTAAATCTATGTAATCTTTTTTTGAAACCATCTTTTTATTGTATCAGGGGTACTTATATTCAATCTAGCGCTAAAAATTCAGATAAAATTTCCCTAATTAATTATAATTAGATGCCATTATAATTAAGCCAAATCATGACAATTGATCTTATAAATTTACCTTCTGATTGCATCAACAAAATCTTTGAGTTTTTAGCCTATGGAAATCCACACCATGATGATGACCAAATGATCCTAGTGGTCACCTCGCAGATTTGTAAAGCATGGCGCAATCACCTACAAGCTGAAAGAAACGCTACACTTTTTAAAATGCGTGAAATACGAAAAATTGAAGATGAATATCCCTCTGGCTTTTCTTCTGTTTGCAAAGGATTTAGAATTGGAAGATTACCGCGTGCCAGAGATTTAAAGTTCACAGATCCCTTAATGCGTTTTCAAACCAGAAATTGGATTGGAATCGCATGCTCTTTTACGTTTAAAAAAGCAGGTTGGCATTTGATACATGCAAATCGAATGCAAGTATTTGATACTCGTTTTCTTATCACTGTTGCAATTTGCCACCATCGTAGACAAAATCGTTTATCCATGACCGCCTATCCTGAACAAGAAACATTATTTTTACTCAACAATATGGACAGACGCAATTTAAATAAGGGCCCCATTTATCGAACCATAGAGCTCTGTATTGAAATTGCCAGCGGGAAAAACAGTTTTTTCAATCTTGCCGACCATTCTTTGCTGGCGCAGCGCGCGATCACAGATAGGCTTACTATTGTTGACCTGACTGCGCAAGCTGCATCTTGATAAATCAAGAACTTTTCCTTTCTGGGTGATAATCTTCATCATCGAATTTTTCATCTTCGATGTCTTGCATTTCTTGGCCAAAACCTCGATTAGGCTCAGCCCTCTCTTTGCGGCGCCGTTTCTCTTCAGGGCTTTGCTTACTATAGCGATCCCCAAAGGGCCTTTTACCTTCATCGCCATAGTCCCCTTCGGTTCCATAGACCTGCTCCCAATGTCTGGCTTCAGCGTTACTATAGTCCTGCATGTAGTGCGGTTAGCGAAAAGGACGACCATATCCTTTTTCGGACTTATGTCTGCGCTCCCAATGCGACTCTAAGCGACTTTGGCCTTTTTCGTCATCGTCTTCGGGGTGCTTCTGACGCCGTAATTGCCATTTTCTAGGGGTAAGTT
>CAYSQP010000134.1:0-2962 GCA_964433285.1 uncultured bacterium
GTATTCAAAATAAAAATATTATTTATTAAAGGCCAGTTTGTATATCCCAATCATCGCACAACAAATCGCAAGATAGAGCATCGGTAATAATATGGTTTTCATAGAAAATAAACCAACGCCTAAAACAATTAAGGCAGGGATCGCAAAGAATAAATTGCCATAATAAAGAAGAACAAAAGAAGAGACAACAGCAGCGACGTGGCACATGGTTCCATAGTGGTCCTGGACGAAAATAAGCGTCGCATGCAATGTTTTATTGTCTCGTATTGCCAGCAGAGTAGAACGTACGTTCTGATTTGTTGTGTGATCTGCTAAAGCAGTGAGCGCATCCCTTCCTTTGGCCGCAAGTATGGCAAGAAGAACCGGCGTCACCACAACGACCCGGCGTAAATAAAGAGGGATAGGGAGTCTATTGGCTACAGTTAGCGCTTGGTCAACAATGGCAGTGGCTTGCGCGGCTTGAGCCAGTTGGACAATACTCAATAGGTAGCCATTTCTTCCTGCTCCTACAGAATCTTCAAGACGTTTCAGCAGAGTCATAGTCGAATTATTGGCAAAGGATTCTGCACTGAAGACGATGTTGCTTAATGTCATATAAAATCCCCTAAACTAGTTGTGCTAAAGTTTTCTCTAATTTCACAATATCTTTGGCAAAGTTGCGGATGCCTTCATGCAGCTTATCGACGGCCATTGCATCTTCAGAGAGCATCCAACGGAACGTTTTTTCGTCCACAACGATCTTTTTGATATCGGCTGTTTTAGCTTTGGCAGGGTCTAATTTGCGCGCCACCTCGCCTTACGCATTTTGCAGCTGCTCGAGCAGGGCAGGGGCGATGGTGAGAAGGTCGCAGCCGGCAAGCTCTAAAATCTCATCGATATTGCGGAAGCTGGCTCCCATAATCTGGGTTTTGTAGCCCATTTTTTTATAGTAATTATAGATTTCAGTGACCGACTTTACACCTGGATCTTCTTGGGGCAAGTAACCACTTTTACCTTCAGCTTTCATGTACCAGTCTAAAATTCTTCCGACAAAAGGGGAGATCAGTGTTGCTTTAGCCTCAGCACAGCCGATGGCTTGGGCTAAAGAGAACATCAGGGTCATATTGCAATGGATACCCTCTTTTTCTAGCTGCTCTGCCGCTAAAATCCCTTCCCAGGTGGAAGCTAATTTGATCAAAATGCGATTGCGCATCATGCCAGAGGATTCGTAGAGAGCCACTAAGGTGCGTGCTTTTTGGATGCTGCCTTCTACATCAAAAGAGAGGCGGGCATCGACCTCTGTAGAGACGCGGCCGGGGATGATTTTAAGAATTTCAAGGCCAAAGTTAACAAATACTTTATCCATTGCATGTTCAAGGCGATCTTTGGCTGTCTGTCCTTTTTTCTTTCCATAAGAAAGGGCTTCTTGAATTAAAAATTGGTATTGGGGCAGTGAGGCGGCTTTAAAAATAAGAGAAGGATTAGTCGTAGCATCGGTAGGATGGTATTTTTTGATCTCTTCAAACTCGCCTGTATCAGAAACAATCGTAGTAAACTTTTTAAGCTGATCTAGTTTATTCATAGATTGCCTTTAGCTTTAATGGTGATGTTTGTGATGGTTTTTGGCCACCAAAACGGCAGCAGCAATCCCGATCGCAGTCACTGTACCGGCAATCACCCAATTACGGACGCGTGCATTGCGCGCTGCTGTGGCAGCCTCATTGGATGCTTGACCAACCATTTTGCTCGGAGGAAGAGGAGGCATTTCTGCATCGTCAGCATCATTTTCTTCTTGCGCTACTAAAGGTGCAAAACAGATAAGAGAGCCGCACAACAGTAAAGAAATTATCTTTTTCATTTGGCTTTAGGATTCTAAGCGGAAAGGGCTTTTTTGCCAAGGGAGTTAATCGGCTTTGCTCTGCTTTAAAAAGCCGGTGAGCAAGGCAATCCCAATGGCAAGCCCGATGCCCCAGGCAAACATCGAAGAGCCAATTTCTACAAATGCTGAATCTTCAGTGCAAAGGTTAGGGTTGTGCAGCGCATTCATCTCTTCAACAGCATCCTGCATATCTTGGCCGGTGGCAAAAGGCGCTGGCTGCTGGCCAGAGAGTGTTGTGAGAGCGCAGAGGAAGATAATAAAAATTTTCTTCTTCATACCCCCATTCTAAAACATAAGGGATAGTTTAATTTCAAGATTTGATTGAAAAATAACGGATTTTAGGGGATAAGAGATAAGCAGGGATGGTAAGAGATGGAAAATTTAGAGACGGGTAAAGACCGAGTCAAAAAGATCTGCGAGGTCTTAAAACGGGAGACTTTAGAACCTGCAATCAGAGAAGCAGAAGAAATTGTCATTGCAGCGCGTGATGAGGCGGAAAAAATCCTAGAAAAAGCCAAGAAAAAAGCATCGAAAATGGTGGAAGATGCGCAAAATGATATCGACCGCAGGCAGACGATGTTCCAAGCCTCTCTTTCAGCGGCCTGCCGGCAAGCGATCGATATGTTAAAGCAGCAAATTGAGGAAAAGCTCTTTAATCCGAAGCTTGCAGAAGTGATCTCTAAGTCGCTCAATGACCCCAAGGTGATTGCACAGCTGATTTCAACGATTGTCAAATCTATTGAAAAAGAGGGGATTGAAACGGATCTTAGTGTGGTGATTCCTGCTGCGATACCTGCCCGCGAAATCAATGCTCTTTTGGCCAAAGAAATTATCGAGAAACTGAAAGAAAAAAGTGTGCTCTTAGGCCCTATCAAAGGAGGCATTGAGGTGAAATTACACCGCGATAAGATCACAATTGATATGACGGATAAAGCTTTAAGGGAGCTTGTTGGAAGCTATATTCGGAAGGATTTCCGCAATCTGTTGTATAGTGAGTGAAACCCTCTATGCACAAGTACTACTTTGTTGCCGCATCGCTGCCCGAACTCCAACTAGGTGAAAGGCCAGAGATTTCTTTTGAAGAGCTTGCTTATCGGCTTTCTT
>CAYSQP010000135.1:0-2919 GCA_964433285.1 uncultured bacterium
CAAAAAGTATTAAAGCTGCAACCCCTTCCATAAGGGTAAGTATAGAAGATTCCTATGGGCAATTGCAAAATTTAAATATTTAGTTGTATGCCTTGCAGTTCGGTATGCAGAAAGGCAGCTCTTTTATGGGCAATCTCTTTGAGATCTTCAGTTCCTGGGAAGAGATGGGTGAGATGGCCGCGGCGAGCTTTAAAGAAAAGTTCATTGAGTTTATTTTCTTGGATCGCACTAATCCAACCAAGGTCTAAACCAAGACGGATTAAACTTAACAGATTAAGAGCTTCTGCTGCTTCTAATTGATAAGAGTGGACAAGCAATCCATACGCTTTGCTGATCTTATCTTTAATGGCTGGAGGCGCCTCTTTTTTAAGAACAGCACGTGCTTTTTTTTCGCTGGCAGTTAATTTATTAGCCATATTTTGCACAGAGCGGACAATCGTATCTTCGCTGACTCCTAAACTGAAATTATTTTGAAGGATGACCATATCTCCAATCAGCTCTTCAGGATTGCCAGAGATTCCTGTGAGGGACAAAGATTCATCGTTTTGTTTTGTCCACAATTCTTGCAGCTTTCCTGTTTGAATCAGTGCTGGCAGATGCAAAAATGCAAGCACAGAAAGTGCAGTTCCACAATCGCGCGGATTGGCCGTTAAATAGCCAAATTTAGGGGAAAAGGCAAATTCAAAATGATTGCTTAAACTGTTTTCCATTTTTGAAATCAGATTCCATGCGCCTTCTAAATCTCCTTTGGTATCAAGCACACGAAATTCAAGATGGTTGCCCATATTGACTGTGGAGAGGATGGCAACAGCAGGATCTAAAAAAAGTGCAGAGCCATTAAATGTTTCTGGAAAGGCACCTGCAAAAAGAAAATGTTCTAAGAGTAGTTCTTTATCTAGAGGTTTTAAATCCTGTTTTTTGAGTGCATAGCCATTTGCCATTTCAGGCAAATTCAAAAGCGCATTTTTTAAGGCATCTAAAGATGATATGGACTCTGCCTCATTCATTTTGCTAGGAAAATGGTACTGGCTTAAATTCCTGCGCGAAATAAACAACGTGAAAGGCCAAATCGGATTGCTGGCAGTTTTCCACGGGATATTTTCTAAAATTGCAGCTGATAGATCAGCTTTTTGGTTCATCTTTTTTTTCCATGAGCGCTTTGATCTGATCTCTTAAGCCCGCTGCTTCCTCATAATTTTCTTTTTTCAATGCTTCATTAAGCGCGACATTGAGTTCTGTCAGTTGATTAGAAGTAGGCAAGCTGACCTGCTTTCCAGGCGCTTTTCCAATATGAATAGGCTGATTTTTTCTCACGTTTAGACCTTTTTTTAGACTTGATGGTATTTTTTGTTCTTCCAATAGTTCGGAAATAATCAGATCTCCAAACACATTATAGCAATTGCTGCAGCCAAGTGGATTGCCCATCTTGACCGCTTCTAATAATGTGCGGCAATTTCCGCAAGCAAGCCCTGTCTCTTTTTCACTCGCAGAGCTTACAGCAGCTTCTTTGGCAGGTGTCCCATGCAATTTTTGTTCTAAAATAGGGCAATCCGAACACATTTCGGTAATCATGATTGAATTGCCTATAATTTCTTTGTAAATGACTTTATGCGGTTTTTTACATTGACCGCATTCTACAGGGCGCTCTGCCATGAATCTATCCTAATAAAATATAGGTTCATATTTCCGCATACTAAGAAATTGTTAAAATAACGTCTATTCTTTAATTCGTTCAGGAACAGTTACAGATTGTTTTTGTGGGATTAAAAAGATTAAACTTAAGCTGATAAGCAACAAAATAGAAATAACCGACATTGCAAAAAGATGGGCTGACGTTTTGGCCAGATAACCTCCAACAATCGGACCAAAATTGGAAAAACACCAAGAAAAACCCATGAGGAGTGCAGAGATTGTACTGGGACTATGAGAGACAAGCTGGTTGCCCCACGAAACAATCATTGGATTAATCAGGCAGAGAAAGCCGCCAATACACATTAGCAGGCCGCTTGTTAAGATAGGGGAATGAGTAGGTAAAAATAAAAAGAGCGATAGAAATAGACAAGCAGCGATATTAGAAAAAATCACAAGGGGCTTGTAATCCCATTTATGGCAGATAAAAGCAAAAAGCAGCATTGAGAAAATAGACCCGCAAACAAAGCTCATATGACCGCCGCCGAATAAAAGCCAAGGGTGGCTGCCTTTCATACGCAAAATATCGGGCAGCATAAAGACAAAGGTCAGATTGACAGCATAGCTTGTCATTTGGGAAAAATAGAGAAGCAATAACGATTTTTTTTGCGGTGCGATTTGAGAAAAAAAGTTTTTTAAGTTCACCTGATTTTGCAAACCGATTTGTGGAAAATTGTGAGTGATTGCCACAATAACAAGTAAGAGTAGCGGAATGAGCAGCCAGATGGCGTGGCCAGTTGAACTCACAAGATTGGTAAACACCACTTGCGATACGGCCATCCCTGTGGCGCCGCAGGCTGTGAATAATAAAATAAGACGGCCTTTAAAGGGTGAGGAAATGCTGCCAAGAGTTCCTATAGCGGCTGGGTGGAAGGATCCTGAGCCTATCATCAGAAGCAGCATAATTAAAAAAATGAAATGAGAGTGAGTCACCATGGTGATCCAGGTGATAGAGGAGGCCATGATGATTCCAAAAATCAAGATTCTTTTGCGGTGTCCGCGATCGCAAAAGTAGCCAAAGCCAAGTTGCATCACTTCGCCAATAAAGCCGCTTAAGCCGGCAATAAATCCTGCCTCTGCAATATCGATCTGTGCCATGGTTTTGTACAAAGGCCAAATGCCTAAGAAAAAATCAACAAAAACATGGGACAGTAGTAAAAGACAAAAAGTCCTTAAGGGAAGGCCCAAGGTCATATGAAATATATATAATAATGGGATTATGCTCGCAAT
>CAYSQP010000136.1:0-2916 GCA_964433285.1 uncultured bacterium
CCTTTGCCTTTTGGAATGGAAAGGATCCAATCCTAAAAGAGCGCTTTTTTGGCCTGACAAATCCTGAGGGAAACCATGGGGAAGATGTCAAAGAGATTTACTACTATCTCGATTCTACGCCGACCCATAGCTACATGAAAATGGTTTATAAATACCCCCAAGAACCATTTCCTTATGAAAAACTGATCCAAGAAAATAAAAAACGCACCCTTTACGACCCAGAATATGAGCTCATCGATACAGTGATTTTTAATGAGAATCGCTACTTTGATATTTTCATTGAATATGCCAAAGAAATCCAAGAAGAAATTCTTGTCAAAGTATCGATTGTAAATCGAGGGCCACAAGAAGCAGAGATCCATTGTTTGCCCCAAGTTTGGCTACGCAACATATGGCAATGGGGTTATGAGAAGGGACCTACGGGCGATGATGGGAAAAAACGCATCATCCGTGCTCGCCCCAAACAGGATGAGGTAACTTCTTTGCATCTGGATAGCTACATTTTCTATTTTGATGGTGCGCCGCCGCTTCTTTTTACAGAAAATGAGCCGGGCAAAAAAGAGGCTTTTCATCAGTACATTGTCCATGGAGATAAAAAAAAGTTAAGTGAACACAATGAAGGGTCTAAAGCTGCGGCCCACTATAAGCTGCACATTAAATCTGGACAGACCAAAGTCATCCAATTAAGACTTTCTAAACATGAGCGCGCAAAACCTTTTGATGGATTTGAAGAGATCTTTAAACAAAGGATGCAAGAAGCAGATCAATTTTATGAGACCATACAAAGTAAAGAGATCAGTGCAGAATTAAAAAAAATCCAACGCCAAGCGTTTGCAGGCTTATTGTGGAATAAACAGCTTTATTATCTGGATCAAGAGCAGTGGAAAAAGGGCGATCCTAAAAATCCGATTAAAAGAAAAGAGGTGCGCAATGAGGATTGGGATAACTTTTTTGCGTTTGATCTTATTTCGATGCCCGACAAATGGGAATATCCCTATTTTTGCGCATGGGATTTAGGATTTCATTGCATTTCACTTGTGCTGATCGATCCTGATTTTGCCAAGCGTCAACTCATCCTCATGACACGTGAATGGTATATGCACCCAAGTGGACAGCTGCCAGCCCATGAGTGGTCATTTTCCGATGTGAACCCGCCTGTCCATGCATGGGCCACTTGGCGTACCTATAAGATCGATGCAAAGATTTTTCAAAAAGAAGACCGCGGCTTTTTAGAAAGCATTTTCCACAAATTACTGATCAACTTTACCTGGTGGGTCAATAAAAAAGATATTGAGGGCAACAACCTGTTCCAAGGGGGTTTTCTTGGAATGGACAATATCAGTATTTTTGATCGCAATCGAATGCTGCCAACAGGCGGTCACATCAATCAATCCGATGGATCAGCATGGATGGCTTTTTATTGCATCTTGATGATGAAAATTGCACTCCATCTCTCTGCGCAGGAGAAAATTTATCAAGATATTGCCAGCAAATTTTTTGAACATTTTATGCGGATTGCTGCCGCCATGACTAATATCGGCGGCAAAGGCATTTCTTTATGGAACGAAGAAGACGGTTTTTTTTACGATGTCTTGCATCTTCCCAGCGGCAAGATGGTTCCTTTAAAAGTGCGCTCGCTAGTCGGTCTACTTCCGCTGCTTGCAGTCGAGACCATCGAATCTGATCTATTTGAAAAAGCGCCTGATTTTGTGCGCCGCATGGACTGGTTTATTAGTAAAAGGCCTGATGTGAGCTGTAATGTTTCATGCATTTATAAAGCGGGCATGGAAGGAAGAAGATTGATGGCCATTTTAACCAAAGAAAAACTCACCCGTATACTGCGCTATATGTTAGATGAAAAAGAATTTCTATCCCCATTTGGTTTACGTTCCATCTCGCGCTATCACAAAGATCATCCCTATATTTTAAAAGAAAATAGCGCTGTTTATGAAATCAAATATAGTCCAGCAGAATCAGATAATCGTGTCTTTGGAGGCAATTCCAATTGGCGCGGTCCGGTCTGGTTTCCCATTAATTTCCTCATCATCGAATCACTTCAAAAGTTCCATCACTATTTTGGAGATGATTTAAAAGTAGAGTTCCCCACAGGCTCTGGCCGCCTGATGAATCTTTGGGATATCTCTATTGAGCTTTCCAAACGATTGATGCATCTTTTTGTTCCTGATAAGGATGGCAGTCGTCCTATTTATGATAAGGGAAGTCAGTTTCAACATGATCCCCATTTCAAAGATTACCTTCTTTTCCATGAATATTTTAATGGCGATACAGGCAAAGGCCTTGGCGCTTCCCATCACACAGGCTGGACAGCGCTTATTGCCAAATTGATTCAGCAGAGCGGGCAATTTTTATAATATTTTTAATTAAACTTTTCCAACTTCCAATCAATGGGAGTTTGGCCACTCTGCACTAAAATCTGATTCGTTTTTGAAAAATGGCGGCAACCAAGAAAACCACGGTGGGCTGACAAAGGAGAAGGGTGCGGCGCTGTCAAAATAGTGTGCTGCTGACTTTGATGAAGGATATGTTTGCATTTTTCTTGCGCTAACCTTCCCCAAAGCAAAAACACAATAGGCTCTTTTTTCTCGGCAAGGCTTTGGATCACAACATCAGTAAACTCTTCCCAGCCTTGCCCTGCATGCGATCCTGCTTCATTAGCACGCACAGTTAGCACGGCATTAAGAAGCAGCACGCCTTGCTTAGCCCAAGAGGTTAAATTGCCTATTTGGGGCTCGGGAATCTGAAGATCTTGCTTAAGTTCTAGAAAAATATTTTTAAGTGAAGGTGGTGGCTCAATCCCTGGAGGAACGCTAAAACTTAGTCCATGCGCCTGGCCTGGGCCATGATAGGGATCTTGTCCAACGATCACCACTTTGACTTGATCAAATGGACAGTGGG
>CAYSQP010000137.1:0-2890 GCA_964433285.1 uncultured bacterium
AGGGCAGCAGGGATGCGCCCTGACGCGTCCCGACTGTCTATGGCGCCTCTTTCCTTTTCTTAATAATAATTATGCAACAAAACCGTAGCGAACCCGAAAAAAATAAAAACCCTTCTTGACTCTGTGTCTCTAAAGCCTCTGTGGTTGCATTTCTATTATTAAAGGAAAATATTTGAAGAGTTTTCTTTAAATTGTAAAGATGAGGGAATGAAAGATGGCTCTTATAAAATTGCGCTGTTAGATAAAGGCCCACTCAAACGGGTCTTGCGCGTACGCGATCTTTTTGCTGTTGGCTATGGTGACTTAGGCTCTTCCATTTACTATGCCCTCGGGATGACAGCGCTCTATGCATTAGGAGCAACGCCGATTGCGCTCATGCTCGCAGGACTTATCTTTGCCTGCACAGCGCTTACCTATGCTGAAATGTCATCTGCTTTTCCCGATTCTGGCGGATCGGCAAGCTTTGCCCGCCATGCCTTTAATGATCTGATCTCTTTTATCGCAGGCTGGGGCCTTCTCCTGGACTATATTGTGACGATTGCTATTTCGGCATTTTCTGTTGGCCCTTATCTGGATTTTATTAGTCCGCTTTTTCAACAAACCTCTGTCCAGATCGGTTTTACCATTGGTCTTATACTGGTCCTTTTTATCATCAATTTTCTTGGGGTCAAACATTCTACTCGCTTAAGCATCTTTCTTGTCGCACTGACACTTGTCACTCAAGTGCTCATGATTATCATGGCGCTTGCGACCCATTTTAGTTGGGATATCTTTTTAGAAATGCGGATCAATATTCCCGGTTCTGAATTTTCTCCTAATTGGAGCGAATTCTGGAAAGGAACAGCAATGGCCATGGTAGCCTATACTGGTATTGAATCGATTGCACAGCTCGGCGCTGAAACTAAAAATCCTGCAAAATCAATGCCGAGAGCCGCGGTGCTGGCTCTTTTTGTGCTGTTATTCATGTATTTAGGACTCTCTTTTGCAGCTCTAACTTCTCTATCGCCTAAAGAGCTAGGGACAACGTATCTCAATAACCCTGTCGGCGGCATTGCTGAACATTTGCCCTTTGGAAAAATGTTCTTAGTGCCCTGGGTTGGCGTGATGGCAGCTGCTCTTCTTTTTGTTGCCTCAAATGCCGGACTAATTGGCGCCTCGCGCCTTGCCTATAATATGGGAGAGTACTATCAGCTGCCTCGCTTTTTTTACCAAGTTCATACCAAGTTCCGAACTCCTTTTGCTTCCCTTGCTTTTTTCGCTGTCGTTGCTTCGCTAGTTGTCTTTTGGAGCCGAGGCAAATTGGTCTTTTTAGGCGATCTTTATAATTTTGGAGCAATGCTGGCCTTTTTCTTTGCCCATCTATCGCTCCTTGTTTTAAGAGTTAAAAAACCGGAAATGGAGCGCCCCTTTCGCTGCCCATTCAACATTAAAATCGCAGGCTACTATTTCCCTCTGCCGGCCCTGCTGGGTGTGGTTGGTACCTTTGCTGTTTTTTGCCAAGTAATCATCACTAAGCCCTATGGTCGTAATTTGGGCTTTCTCTGGATGGCAGGCGGGATGCTCATGTATTGGCTTTACCGCAAAAGGAAAAAGATCGCTGCAGGCGTACGCCTCTCTATTGAAAAGATCAAAATCCCTAAATTTAAGCCGATAGAAATTAAGAAAATCTTGGTTCCTATTAGTACAAATACAGAGGTAGAAACGATCCAAATAGCCTGTGAACTGGCTAAATTCCATGATGCCGCGCTCACAATGCTCCATGTGATTGAAGTGCCGGCGACCATCCCTTTTACTGCCGATTTACCTTATCGGGTCACAGTCGCAGAAAGTTTACTCCAAAAGGCCGAGGCAATCGCCCGAGACTTAGATGTAGAGGCTGATCTGCAAATTATCAGCTCCCGGGCTGTTGTAGAATCGATTATACAGCATCTAAAAGAGCGGAATTATGACCTTTTAGTCTTAGGAGCCCCTAAGACTAAAACAACCAAGCGTTTAGGGCCTGTAATAGAAAAAATTTTAAAAATGGCCCCCTGCCGCGTTTGGATCACTACTCAATCAAAATAAAATAAATTTTATATATTTTTAGTATTTGAGTTAATATTAATAAATTTAGTATAATATATAAAGATATAATAAATGGTGAATTATGACAATAAACAGAATAATTAATAGCTTGTGTTCATTTGGTAATTGGCTTATTTCTAAGCCTAAAAACGCTCTTTCCAAGATAACAGCCCTATTTAAAAAGGTGGTTGTAAAAAGTGAAATTGAGCTATGCGATCTAAAGGGTATCACTCCTAAAAAATTAGAGGATATGTTTCCTCAAGTACGTTCTCAGCGCCGATCAGCAAGAATTCTTGCAAATATTCGACATGTAAAAGGTAAAATGGATGATGAAAAGCGCTTAAAGCAATGTGAACTTTTGTTAGAAACACATCCGCTTATTACAGTAAAGTCATTTGCATCTCAGATAAGAGCGCACGCTAGATTAGAGCATTCTCATCCAAAAAATGGCATGCTGCGAAATGGTTTTCCTTTACTTCCTGCCACTTGGATGAAACTAACGTTCCCAGAAGTAAATGTTCAAAGCTAATTGAAATAGATAAAGAATTTATGGCAAACCCATTACCTCAAATTACAGAACCAAAAGATGTAATTTTTAGACGACATCAGCCCATAGTTGTAAATATGCTTGTGGGGTTAGATGAGGGTTATTTTTGTCCTGAAGATATAGCTGAAATAATTGCAGATTACATCACAAGCCAAGAGGATGTTTTTGGCGCTGATGGGTGGGCAAGAGTTTTTGGCGTTAATATCGTTGATAAAGAGCCAGAGTTGCCAATCACTGCTTTCTATAACTTTTGGTGGAGTAGAGATTCCATTGACCCAA
>CAYSQP010000138.1:0-2877 GCA_964433285.1 uncultured bacterium
TTCCTTTCTCTATTGGAGCGTATGCGAAGATCGATCTAGGCGTAGACCGCATCTTCGAAGAGCCCTACTTACATTATCTAAAAGGGAAAAAAGTGGGTTTGATCACCAATCATACAGGAGTGGACAAAAATCTTAAACCTACAATTGAGATTTTCAAAGAAACAGATCTATTTTCCCTGGTCGCTTTATTCTCGCCAGAACATGGCATCGACGGAGTGACGTATGCAGGAGAAGAAGTAGATGACATTAGAGATGAAGATGGGATTCCCATTTATAGCCTTCATGGAAAAACCAGACGGCCGACAGAGCAGATGTTAAATGGTATCGATGTTTTGGTGTTTGATATCCAAGAAATCGGGTGTCGTTCCTACACCTACATATCCACACTTTTTTATGCGATGGAAGAGGCGGCCAAAAAGAAAATCGCATTTATTGTGCTAGACCGTCCAAACCCGATGGGGGGGCTGCTTGTCGACGGGCCGATGCTCGCAGACAAATGGCGCTCCTTTCTAGGCTATATCAATGTGCCCTATTGTCATGGCATGACTCTAGGCGAATTGGCTCTTTTTTTTAATGCAGAGTATCAGATCGGCTGCAAATTGAAACTGATCCCTATGAATGGATGGAAGCGGGAGATGATTTTTAAAGAAACAGGGCTGGCTTGGATTCCGCCGAGCCCCAATATTCCAGAGCCCGACACCCCTTTTTTTTGCGCTTCGACAGGTGTGCTTGGGGAGTTAGAGATAGTCAACATTGGCATCGGGTACACCCAGCCGTTTAAAGTGGGCGGCGCGCCCTGGATCAAATCGAAAGAATTTGCCATCAAACTCAATGGCCAGAGACTGCCGGGCGTGAAATTTTTGCCCTATCACTTTCGTCCCTTTTATGGCAGATATAAAGGGGAAGGCTGCCATGGAGTGAAAATTGTGATCACCAGCGCCAAGCAGTACAGGCCGCTGTCTGTCCAATATCTGATCATTGGCATGCTCAAAACTCTCTATCCCGCAGAATTTCAAGAAAGATTGAAAAATGCCTCAGAAACAAAAAGAAAGCTGTTTTGTCAAGTCAATGGAAACGATGCGATGTTGCAGCTTCTTCATAATGAAAAGTATGTGGCCTGGAAGCTGATCCATTTTGAAGCGGCCGAGCGGCAAGCATTCTTAGAAAAGCGCAAGCCCTATCTTGTTTACTAAAAGGAGTAATTAACACACATTATGCATTCGCGTAACATGTGTGATAAAAAAGAAAGAGAAGGCGAAAAATAGACATGTCGGATGGTGCGTCCGCAGGCGCACCTCCCGCGACCACCTTGAGCTTCAATCCGCTTTGCCAAATCGGGTCCTCGTCAGGGGTCCGTGCAAAGCACTGTTCCCCCACGCTTCGCTTTCCTGCGGTCCGATTTTGCTGTGCGCCTTGAAGCCATTGGCTGCTCATGCGCTCATTCCCTACTCCTTTCAGTCGCAGGGCCCTTTCGCTGCTATTCGCAGAACCATTTGAAAATCCAAAGCTTGGGAGTTTTAGATGGTACTGCGAGTCGACGCGAAATGAGCTAAATCGACAGATTTAGTGAATGAGCGCATGAGCAGCCCGAGGCGATTATGGCAATGCAAAATTGATTTGAAGGAGCGTGGATAGTGTTCCACACAGACACGCGGGTGAAAAATCAATTTGGCGAAGCCAGAATCGCTCAACAGGGGCAGCAGGGGCACGTCACGTGCCCCGACTGTCTATTTTCGCCTTTTTCTTTTCTCTTACTCACTCATGTTACGCATCCGCGTAACATGAGTTATTTAATTTGGCGTTTCTACGGGAACTAGAGACTTTTTTAGTGCGTTTTTGTCGATGGTGGCAATCCAGATCTCGCAATCATCTTTCCCATAGGCCAGATAAATTGTAGAATCGCAGATGGCAAATCCCCCTGGCAGGACCACCCTCTTTTCACATTGAGACTGGGTATAGAATCCTTCGGTCATGATCGGAACAGGAGAGATCTTTGTCATGGCAAAGGGAGGGTCGGCAGAAAAGGTGTAGGCGCCCATGAAATAGTGCCATAAATTATTGCCGTAGGAAGCTTCGGAAGCGGTATAAAGTCCTGAATGGAAAAATGAGAGATACTCTCCGTCATCAAGAAGAGGAGGGCAGCTGCCCCTTAATTCTCCAAAATGCCAGTTCAATTTGGCTTTGGTCTGGTAGCAAGAATAGCAATTTCCATTGATCCAGTTGAGATAGAGCACTTCATGGGGATTGACAGTATAGGTGAGAAGCAGCGTGTCGTCCCACACATAAGGGACCCAATTTTTCTGCACCGTGCGCGAGGCATATTTCTCTGTGTGGATCAGCCGCAGCGGTTTAGAAAGGGTAAATTCTGAATTGTTATAGGTCAATTCGGCCATATACATATCACGACGGTCCCATAAAGAGAAAAAAATCATCTCATGATTATCGTTAAAAATAAGATAGAGCTTATTGTTATAAACAAAGATGCGCGCATCTTCTGATTGCGAAGGGACCTTGAAGTTTCCAATCCGCGTATTTAATAGTTGCGGTTCGGAAATCGGATCTAAATTTTTATCCAAAAGCACAAGGCCGATATAGGAGACCCAAGGCTCATAATACCGGTCGGGCATAAAACGGAAGGTGAGAAGGAAGCCTTGATTGAATTGGATAATGGAAGGGTTTAAGGCGTCGGGATAATCGGGCAAATAGATCTGTTTGAGCGAAGTGACGATCGGCTCTTCTGCTTTTAAGTCAAAGAAAGAGAGAAGGAGGCAAAAAAAAACGAAACGCTTTTTTTCATGCCATTAAATTTAAGCCGATTCTATTTTTTCTGCAAGAACGTCTCTTAGTTTAAAGAAAGATCCTCTGGGATCATGGAAA
>CAYSQP010000139.1:0-2864 GCA_964433285.1 uncultured bacterium
TTTTTTCCCTTGCGGAATTCTTGATCACAGACTGGATCGGTTTTAAATTGTGAAGAAACTATTGATTCTTCTCTTAAAGGAACAAATTGACGCAAGATCGGATCATCTAGACTATTTTTTTTTATTTTTTCTGCCAAACGGCACGGTAGATTGAGAGGAAAGCGCGGTGTTAAGTGGAATTTTGCAGTATCGGTAATTCCAAGATAGGCAAAGAGTTTTTGCCAACTTGTAAAGTTTTGCTTTTGAATTTGCTTCCAAACCGGGATTTTCATAGGAGAAAAAGGGTAGAAGCTAGGAGAGTCTTTGTCAAGTCTTTGCTGTCTGACGCAATGAGAAAAGCGCAGCTTTGGCTTTCTCCTCATTTTCTGCAGAAATCCGCTTGATATCAGCCCCTAAGGAAGAGAGCTTATCCACAATATACTCATAACCGCGGTCTAGATTCGAGACACCGGTAATGACGCTTTCATCTTGGGCAATAAGTGCTGCCATCACATAGGCAAAACCAGCGCGCAAATCAGGGATAGTGATCTCTTTGCCTCTTAATGGGGTTGGCCCTTTAATCACAATGCTATGGTCAAACCCTTGTGAGGCAAAACGGCATGTTTTGCTGCCCAAACAATGGGTATACATCTCGATATCGGCACCCATCTCTTTTAAAGTTTTGGTATAGCCAAAGCGATTTTCATAGACTGTTTCATGGATCACTGAAGTGCCATGCGTTTGGGTCATCAACACAACAAAGGGTTGTTGCCAATCGGTCATAAAACCGGGATGGACATCTGTCTCAATGTGAACCCCTCCTTTCAGCGGCCCATTAAAAAAGAATTCGATCCCATTTTCTTTGACTTCAAATCCCCCGCCAATCTCTCTTAATTTATTTAAGAAAGTAATCATGTGATGGTGGGTAGCTCCTTCAACAAAGACCCTTCCCTGCGTGCTAATGGCTGCCATTCCTAAGGAGGCAGCTTCAATCCGGTCTGTCATCACGGTATGTTCGACTTCTTGGAACTGATGTGTTTCTTTGATTGTAATGGTTCTATCTACATCAACAGAAATCACAACACCCAATTTCTGCAAAAATAGAATAATATCAATAATCTCAGGTTCAATAGCTGCATTTTTGATGACTGTCGTTCCTTTGGCTTTAGTAGCAGCTAAAATCGTATTTTCAGTTGCACCTACAGAAGGAAAAGGCAGATGGATAATCGCGCCTTTTAATCCGCGATGAGCTTGTGCAAAATAGGCCCCTTCTTTTTTCATCTCTCGGTATTCGATCACAGCGCCCATTTTTTCAAGCGATTGGATATGGAAATCCACCGGTCTTTTTCCAATGCGATCGCCGCCAACAGTAGGCACAATAATCGATTCATCAGTGCGGCCTAAAAGAGCGCCAATCATTAAAATCGGAATGCGGTTGGCACCGCAAAAACGGTGCGGAATATAGGTTGTCTTGAGATGTTTGGTGATAATTTCTATTGTTTTTGCTTCTTTATCCCAAATCACTTCACTGCCAATTTCTTTGCAAAGATCCAAGGTGATTTCAACCTCTAAAATATTCGGCACATTGTGAAAAATGCAGCGCTTATGGGTGAGTAGCGAAGCCACAAGGAGTTTAGAAATCACATTTTTTGCCCCTGCTGCTTTTAAATGTCCTTTAAGAGGCGCGCCGCCTTTAATTTTTAAGATATCATCGTTCATAAATCACTCCGCTATTATCTGGATATGCCTTGAAAATTCTACTTTTGTCCCATCTTGACGTTTTGCAAACGAGGGCAGTATCTGCCCTTCTTCTTTTTTTGTAAAAGCAAGCCTCAAATCTTTTCCAGGAAAATGTTTTTGTTGGATCGCAATCGTTGCAAAACCCATTGTTTTTCGTGCATTGATCTCAACAATAGGATGAAGACCATGATCATAGATCATCGCATCAATGCCCACGTTTCCAAAATAGCCTAGCTCTTTGATTTTTGATAGGACCTTTTGCACAAAAAGTTCATGTTGCTCTACTTTTTCCAAATGCGCCCCAAAAAGTTTTGCAGGATCTCCCACTCTATTTTGCAAATATCTTCCTTTGGGATCATTTTCACATAGAGTGACGCCAATTTTCTTAATCTCCTTTCCAATCTCCCAGTGCGTGCTAAAATCCAGCAGCCGTTTCACCCATGGCTCGCCGATCACCGCTCTTTTTTCTTTCCACTCTTTTTCTGCAAATGCCTTCATTTTAGGGATATCGATCTTTTCAAAATGCATATGGCCGAGACCAGCTGTGCCAAAGCAGGTTTTTAGAACAACTGGATATTGTGCTGTTTTAAGCCAGCGCTGAAGTTCTTCTTCATTGTGAAGCAGTTGTCCTCCTGGAAGCGGACAAGCATTAAAAGAAAATACTTTTGAGTTAATAAGTTGCACAATAGACCAGGGGGGCATTTGATAAGGAAGCTTTTTTTGTTTGGCCCATTCTAAAATAGTAGGAGAGTGGCCCCAAACATTTAAGGCTGAGTAAGCAGGAAATTGTTTTTCACTGATAAGATGCAGTTTTGGTGACGTGATATTGAAAGCTTTGAGTCGGTGCCAGAAATTGTCTTCGGGAATGTAGCTAACAGCCACTCCATCATCTTGGGAAGCATAAAGAAAAGGGAGAAATTGCAATTGGAGAAAAACTTCATGCTGATCAAAGGCCCTTTCAAGAGGAGGAAAAGGTCTTTGATAAAGTTCGAAGTCGAAAAAAGTGTTGCAAATGTGTAAAATAGACATCAGTTACTATGGTAATCATATGCATAAAAAAATTCGAGTTGGGGTGATTTTTGGTGGTAAATCTTTTGAGCATGAGGTGGCGCTCCTTTCAGCAAAAAATGTGATCGATGCACTGG
>CAYSQP010000140.1:0-2860 GCA_964433285.1 uncultured bacterium
ATGGAAAAAAAATCATTCTTGATTTGGATGATCATCCAGATGCTGATATTAGAGAACTTGCTCAAATTTATTTCGAGGCAGCCAAGCCTTTCTTTAAACAGCGCATTATCTTAGATAAAAATGGCAGTCCTCTTAATGGTGCTAAAAAAACTCCTCCCAATGCGGGGATCTTAGCGCTTCAGGCTCCCTACATTGACAAAAGCAAAAAAGGGTTTGAGTGTGTCATACAGCTCATGGCCCATTTTTTAAGTGTTAATAAAGATTTAAGAAATGAGATCTTAAAACGGTATGCATTTTCTTATCTAATGCAAAAACAGTTAGTTGAAGAGCTATCTAAACGCATTAAAAATAAAGAAGCTGCAATCAAAGCTCTACCGCCTGCAGAAGTACAAGAAAAAAAGAAGCTAGAAGAACATTTAAACTGTTTAAAAGGGATGAAGAGTGAAGTTGAAAAAATGGACTATTTTGCCTTGATAGTTGCACTCGGCAACTTCCCTGATGCAAGCGGCGCAGACCGCAATCAAATGCAGATGAAATTAGATCTTCAGGCGCAGATCGAAAAAAGTTCAAAATTAACAGAAGCAGAGCTAAGGGAATATTTTACCTTTGCAAAACCAGGCAATAAAAAAATTAAAGAGCAGATCACCTCTGAAGAGAGATATATCCATGAAAACTGCACCGGATTATTTTCGCTGACTTACCATAGCCAGCTAATCCATGGTAGAAAACATAAGGTTAAAGCAGTACAACATACCCTTGAAAATATTTTTGTCAGGGAAGCAATCGGCTACGATCCGAAAGAAGTGTATACAGCAGAAGGATTTAAAAATTATTATCTTCCCCGTATTCCTGCTGATGCAGATTTCCAAATGCAGATCAGCAATATGATCGATGCAGCAGCTGCAAAAGCGTTAAGAGAATTGCCAATGACGCCGCTTCCACACACAGAAGATATTCCAGTTCCGCCTAAAATCAATGCCGATAATGCGCAGAGAGCGGCTTATTTTAGTGCGCGATCAAAAATGATCGATAGGATCCAGGAATATCTGGACAGTATCGAACTACTCTAAATTATCTTTAAAATAGGGGCAGAACCTTTGGTGATGCACTCTTTTTCTACAATCACCTCTTTGATCGAGGGATTAGAAGGAACATCATACATCGTATCTAAAAGCAGCCCTTCTACAATCATCCTTAAAGCTCTTGCTCCGGTGCCAGTTTTCTTGGCTTTTTCGGCAATAGCGCGCAAAGCATCATCTGTAAAGTGAAGCTTGACCTTTTCTTCGGTAAAAAGCTGCATATACTGCTTAATAATGGCGTTTTTTGGCTCTATTAGAATATTAACAAGATCATCGACTGTCAGCTCATTGCAGTTAGCAATGCTGTTGAATCTGCCGACAAATTCAGGGATCATTCCAAACTCTACAAGATCTTCTGGCTCGACTTTGGAGAGCAGATAATTGACCTCTTGCAGGTCGATATTGGTTGCTTGGGCAAGGTCAAAGCCAATAGTGCTTTTGCCAAGCCGTTTGGCCACAATGCGTTCTAAATTGACAAAAGCCCCCCCAACAATAAAGAGGATATTTTGCGTATTCACTTTAATATATTCTTGGTTAGGGTGTTTCCTGCCCCCTTTAGGTGGGACGTTGGCAATGGTGCCTTCTACGATCTTTAAAAGGGCTTGCTGGACCCCTTCGCCGGATACATCGCGTGTGATTGAGACATTGCCTGTTGTTTTGCGGATTTTATCGATCTCATCGACATAGATAATCCCCATTTCAGCCCGTGCAATATCATAATCGGCAGCCTGGACGAGGCGCAGAATGATATTTTCCACATCTTCGCCCACATAGCCAGCCTCTGTTAGAGTAGTGGCATCTGCGATTGCAAAAGGGACATCAATGGTTTGGGCAAGGGTTCTTGCAATCAGAGTTTTGCCCGATCCTGTAGGCCCTAAAAGAAGCACGTTGGATTTACCATATTCCACTTCTCCTTTTTCTTTTTGGAGAGAGCGGATTCGTTTGTAGTGGTTATAAACAGCCACACAGACCGTTTTTTTTGCTTTTTCTTGGCCAATAACATACTGGTCTAGCGCTTCTTTAAGTTCTTTAGGCTTTAAAATTTTAAGTTCGTGATGGACCGGTTTTTTATCGATAATATCGATGCACAGATGAACACATTTATCACAAATGTAACATTCCGGCCCAGAGATGAGTTTTTCCACATCTTCTTCGGAACGGCCGCAGAAGGAGCACGCAGGGACCTGTTTGTCTTTTTTACTCATGAGATTTTTTAAGCGGCTTTGATTTCGTGGGGCGTCTTAGAAGCCACTTTGTCAATAATACCATAACGGATTGCTTCTAAAGGATCCATATAGAAATCCCGTTCAGAATCTTCCATAATTTTTTCAATAGGCTGACCTGTTTTCTCTGACATGATCTGAGCACAGATCCGTTTGAGCTCAAGGAGCTCCTTGGCTTGTAGTTCAATATCTTTAGAGGTTCCCATAAGCCCGCCGCTAGGTTGATGGATCATGATGCGGCTATTGGGAAGGGCATACCGTTTGCCTTTGGTGCCTGCCATGAGGATCAAAGCTCCCATTGAGGCTGACATGCCTAAACAGTAGGTATTGATCTCATAGCTCATAAACTGCATTGTGTCGTAAATGGCAAGGCCGGAGGTGATATAGCCGCCAGGGGAGTTCACATAGATATTAATATCTTTTTTAGGGTCTTCAGCTCTTAAAAAGAGCAGTTGAGCGATCACTGTATTTGCAACGGCATCATTGATTTCAGTGCCGATAAACACAATACGATCTTTTAAAAGACGACTATAGATATCGTAGGCACGCTCATAACGA
>CAYSQP010000141.1:0-2855 GCA_964433285.1 uncultured bacterium
ATTGGAAAGATCATCGGAAAAAAAGGAAAAACGATCAATGCTATTCGTACCCTTTTAATGTCTGTTGCAAGTCGCAATGGCATCCGCGTGAACTTAGAAATTCTTGAAGACGAAGCTGTTGTTAGTTAATTGAACGCGGCAAGTAGGGCGAAATCATTGCTTTACGCGAATTAATCGAACCGGCTTTAAAACGCAAAATCGCAACTGGAAGCGGCTCCCCTTCTTTTTTCCTTACGGCCGCTTCTTCTATTGGAATAAAACTCTCTTTAAAGATCTGCCTGAGCTCTTTTGCATTATCACCTAAAAATTCCACTTCCAATTGTTCTTTATTATTTATAACCTGTGGACAAGCTCGGAAATGGCTTAAAAAAGAAGTTAAGTGTTGAATAGCCTGTTCTGACGGCGGGATCCAAATCCATAATTCATCTTTATGGTCATATTTACCCACTGTGCCGGCATAGAGATCTTCAGCGCCTGCGATTGTACTGATCATATGCAAATGCAGATCAAATTCTTTGGTATCTTTATAAAATTCCTGTGCCCTTCTATACCACTCAGTGCGGATAAGCGCAGCATCCTTGCGGAAAGCAGGGAAATTATTGGCAAACATCTTTGTCTGTCCTACGCGGCAGCATCCATTCTGCTCTTTGGTATCAACAAAGATGCTAGAAGGCTCCCCACGCGCACATAATTCTAAGTTTTCCTCTACAAGTCTCTCTTTGGCCAGGTAAATTTTTCGGTAAAGGGAATACATCTCCACGTTCTGCAAGATTCTTTTTGCTGCTTTTTCAATATAACACTGATCGCACTCTATGCCATCTAAATGAATGACCTCCACCTCTTTGCCTATCATTAATGACTTTAAGCGATTCAGCAAACTGACCACACATTCCACATCTCGCCGTGATACTTTTGTAAGGAGGTCAGTATCGTCTAAAATCGCATAGAGATAGTGCAAATATTCTATAAATTCCCTAACAGGATCAATAAAATAGCCACATTTTTGTATGGAGGCAGCCATATGACGCTGCAAAAGTCTTTGCAAAATCCGTTTTGCCGATGGCGTTGAAAGATTCTTTTTTGCCTCTTTAATCTGCTCTTCGATCTCCTCTAAACTTAAGCCCAAAGTGCTATATTTATCATTCATCAAAAAAGCAAGTTCTGCCACAAGGGCATTCGAAGACTGAGAATCAGAAATATAGGCCACAGGGGGAGAAAGAGTATTTAAATTGCTTTTGTGATGATCAATCACGCTGATGATTTCTAGATAGGAAGGGATCTTAGTTTCTTCCCGATTACAAAAATCACGCAAACTCACAGTGCCTAAAATCGGCTTATGGATATCGTGCGCATGAACAACCCCCAGAGGAACCATTCTGCCCTCTTTATCTGCTGATGTCACAGTCAAATAGGGATAAACCCCCATTTTACTGCGGATCTCATCGACTTCAGCGCGAAAGCTAATCACTTGGGGATAATAGCCAAAAACCTTTGTTTTAATCTCAAGGGCAATTTCTAATCGCTCGGCGTAATTTCTTAAGCTAACAATCGCTTTATCAAGCGCCATGATGATCTTCTCTAAATAGAGGAAGATATTGGGGCGGTTTTCAATCAATTTGCCACTTTTATCAAAAAGATCAGAGCTATTTAAAGACTCAATTAGAGAAATACATTCTTGGAAATCATTGAGTTTCAGTTTTTTCAAGCCGAAGGCAAACTCTTCAAACGTACTATCCAGCCCCTTTTCTAATTTCAACACCTTTTGCAAAAAGTCCTGCATATGGATTTCTTGTTTATCGCTAAATTCTTTGGCAGGAGCCGCATTTTTAATCTTAGTTCCAAAAGCTGCATGGATCAATTTTGGCACATCGCTCTGTGAAAGCTTGTCTTTTGCAAAAAAGGAGATGAGTTTGACATGCAGATCATTTTCAAACCATCTTAAGCAATGGTTCAAAAGCAAAATCACCTGACGCACCCCCTCGACATCAAAATTGCGCCAGTCGCCTAAAAAGTAGCCAGAATCATCGATAAGAATAATTGCCTTGGCTGTGCGTTCATGATCAATTTGAAGGGCAGATTGATCTGTTGTTTGCTTGAATACGCCTTTCTGATTTAAAAGATCTAGACTGGAAAGTGCAAGTGAAGTACGCACCTTAGCCAGGTGGGTGAACACATGGGGGCCAAAAATGTGGTAAAAAAGCAGGGCTACTTCAATACTTGATGGCGGCGCACCCCCCGGCACATTCCAAATATGCAGCCCTTCTGAAACACGTGCGCCAAAAGCATCTACCCATCCCCAAAAAGAGGCCACTGTTGTGTCTAAATCTGGGGAAGAGTGGGCAGTGACAATGTGACTTCCCTGGTATATTTTATCCATGCCAATAGGGAAAAAGAGCTGGTATTCATCGCGCGGTACCCATTTACCTACGATCTGGGCACGTACTAGATAGTTTTCTTCTACACTTAATTCGGAAAATTGGTTCAGCCAGAGCTCAAAACTAGAGAAGGTGTAAGGATTATCGAGGATCTTTTCGCGATTGATTTTGTCTATGTAATCAATGACTGGCGTTAACAAAAACTTGGGATAGCCTGCCTGCTGGATAAAACGGAGGAGTGTATGGCTCACCTGCTCGTTTTTTTGATGGTCGCTTTGCTTTTTAAATTCTTTAGAACGAAATTCTTCTAGAGCTTTTTCCACACCTTCAAACTGGTCAGGTACAAGGACAAAGTCGCCTAAATATTTAGCAGAAGAGAATCTCTTGGCATGTGAAAACAATCTAGTCTTGCTCATGAATACCCCAAATGGATCGAGCAGGATTCGAACCTGCGACCACCCGCTTAGAAGGCGGGTGCTC
>CAYSQP010000142.1:0-2824 GCA_964433285.1 uncultured bacterium
TTTTCACCCTTGTTGATTGTTATTAAATAAAGTATAATCTTGAGCCAAATGCATCAAAATAAACTCAAAATTCCATTGATTGGTCTAGGAACTTATAACTTGCTGGGCCATCAATGTGTAAAAATCATCAAGGAAGCGCTTGCCATTGGCTATCGCCATATCGATACAGCCCATGCTTATGAAAATCATCACGCTGTGGGGGAAGGAATTAAAGGCTTTGATAGAGATAAACTCTTTATTACTTCAAAAATCGCCTTAGAACAGATCGATGATAAAAAAATTTTCGATTCCGTTGAAAAAGCATGCGATAAGGTGTTAAAAGAACTTCGGTTAGAGTATTTAGATCTCTACCTAATCCATTGGCCCGATCGTAAAAGGCCTATGATAGAAATTCTAAAGGCAATGAATGGACTTATCCAAGCAGGCAAGGTGCGTCATGCAGGAGTTAGCAATTATACAATTCACCATCTGCAAGATGCCCTTGATGCAAAGCTATCCGTTGCGGCTAACCAGGTGGAATTCCATCCCTATCTTTACCAAAAACAGCTCTTAGAATTCTGCAATCAGCATGGCGTCCAACTCATTGCATACCGTCCTCTTGGCAAAGGAGAACTACTCAAAGTAGAGCCGCTCTTTGCCCAAATAGGGGAAAAATATGGAAAGACAGGCGGACAGATTGTGCTCCGCTGGTGTGTCCAAAAACAGATCTCTGTAATTCCCAAAGCATCTTCTAAAAAACATCTAGAAGAGAATTTTAATATCTTTGACTTTTCTCTATCAGACCAGGACATGAAAGCGTTAGATCATCTAAATAAAAACAAGCGCTATTGTGATCCTGATTGGGAGGAATTTAATTATTAATGTGGAAAACAAGAGAGGTCAAAATTGGCAAGGTGGCAATTGGCGGCAGCCAGCCTGTTCGCATCCAATCGATGACCACGTCAGACACGCGCAATATAGAAGCGACAATTGCGCAAATTATCAAACTGGCCGATCATGGGTGTGAAATTGCCCGTATCACAGTGCAAGGAATCAAAGAAGCAGAAAGCTGTGAAAAGATCAAAAACGGCCTCCTTCAAAAAGGGGTTGAAATCCCGCTTGTGGCCGATATCCATTTTTATCCTAAAGCGGCACTCAAAGCAGTTGAATTTGTCGATAAAGTGCGGATTAATCCAGGCAATTACCTAGATAAACGTGCCACTTTTAAAAAATTAGAATACGACGATCTCTCTTATCAGCAAGAGATCTTGAAAATCGAAGAAGGGTTTGCTCCTCTTGTAGAAAAGTGTCTTCAGCTCAAAAAAACCTTACGCATTGGAGTTAATCATGGCTCCCTTTCAGATCGCATTATGAACCGTTATGGAGATACACCAGCGGGCATGGTAGAATCAGCGTTTGAATTTGCAAGGGTATGCCGCAAACTAGGGTTTCACTCTCTTGTTTTCTCTATGAAATCTAGCAACCCTATGGTGATGATTGAAGCCTACCGATTGCTTGTTGCAGAAATGATCAAAATCGGTTGGGACTATCCATTGCATTTAGGGGTGACTGAAGCAGGGCTGGGAGAAGATGGTAGGATTAAGTCGGCAGTCGGAATTGGCTCTCTTTTGCTGGATGGTATCGGTGATACAATCCGTGTTTCGCTCACAGAAGATCCTTGGAATGAGATCGATCCTTGCAAAAGACTGATCAAATTATGTGAAAAACAGGGGCCTAAATACCGATACCCACTACCTTTCCCTGAAAAAATCGCTGTGCCAGCCCCCTTGCACCGTGATGGTTCTGTGATCCTTGCAGTCACAGAAGAGCAGATGCAGGATCGTTTTTTTAAAAAGAAACAGCTTCCCTATCCTGATGCCATTATATTTCCTGAAAACAGAGCTGCTATACCCAAATTTCAGACATTTGTTGCTGCAGATGAGGATTGGGACCATCTTTTACAATTAAAACCGCAGGTCATTTTTTTTGCTTTTAAACAGCATCCTCTTTATGAAGGGCGTCGATTTTTTGATTGGCTGAAAAAACAGCATTTACAAATCCCTGTGATCTGGACCTATGAGAGTAATGCTCCTGTAGAAGATTTTGTGATGCATGCAGCCGCTGCCTGCGGCGCATTATTGGCAGATAAATTGGGACAGGGGATTTGCCTCAAAGCGCCTCATGATCTACATTTTTTAACCCGCTTTGGATTTAACCTTTTGCAAGCCTGCAGGATGCGGCAGGTGAAAACTGATTTTATCTCCTGTCCAGGCTGTGGCCGTACTCTTTTTGATCTGCAAGAGGTTACAAAGCGGATTCAAAGCAAAACAGCCCATCTGCCAGGGGTTAAAATTGCTATTATGGGATGCATTGTCAATGGCCCAGGAGAGATGGCAGATGCCGATTTTGGGTATGTAGGCTCAAAACCGGGTAAAATCGATCTTTATGTTGGAAAACAGTGTATCCAAAAAGATATCGATTTTGCCGATGCAGACGAGAAATTGATCGATCTTATTAAGGCCCAAGGCCGTTGGAAAGATCCAACATAACTATCTTTTATTCTTTGTTAAATTAATTTATTTAAATGTTATATTAAAAGTAGAAAAGAAACCGCTTTTCCTGAATAGATCCTTAATTAACGGAATCGACAAAACTGAAAAACGCTTGGGGTGGATCGACAAACAGGATACCTGGTGGCAGCAGAGTCTCTTAGAGAGACTGAGGATGATTGGCCGTGCTTCATTAGCAGCCTTTTGCCCATCGCCCACCAGGGATAAAAGCAGTTTCTGTCCTTCCTGCTTCTTATTTGGTAGATGTTACCAATTTGAATCGACAGGAAGGTTTT
>CAYSQP010000143.1:0-2780 GCA_964433285.1 uncultured bacterium
CAGAGGTGCTGATCACTAAACCCGGTGGCTGCACCACTAATGAGGCTCTCTCTAGAAAAGTGCCGATGATTTTCCATGCTCCCTTTGCACTAATGACATGGGAAGTCTCCAACATGAAGTTTTGCATTAAAATGGACATGGGCGCCCGCTTTAAACTCTCTGGCAGAAGCCTGTTCAAAAGCAGTTTAAAGCGCAATAAAGACCGGCTTCTTCCCCTTCTCAAAAAAGCATTCGAGCGCCGCAAAAAACTAAAAACGGCCCCTCTCCCTTTCGAAAAAAAAGAATTCCAAACCGAATTTTTACAGCTGATCAATACCCTTCTAAATAAAACTTAAAGCATTTTATTGCTGGTGGTGTTTGGCAAACGCCTGGAAGTGAGGATCATTGCGAATAGGATCAAACATCTGATCCTGCATCACCTTATTCAAATGATTTAACCCTTCTTGGAAAGCAGTCTCTAGCCATCCCACTGCTGCACGTGCATCTTTTTGCGCCGCATGGGCATGTGCATTACGCAATGCAACCTCTGCCGTCGGCATCGTTTGAAAGCAACTGCCGCCAAACTGCACAACAGTGGCATAATCTTTTTTCTCATAAGCCACGCGGTGAAGCAAACAGATAGCCTCAGGCGATAGCTCCCCGACAAGCGTTTTCAAAAGGTCATAAGCTTTTTGGATATCTCCCTGATCATATTTTAAAAAAGCTAAGTACTGGGTTGCCAAATTATAAAGCATTCCCTTCTTTGCTTCGCTGCGAATATGCTCAAACTCTTGCGCCGCTTGATCCTTTCTACCTGCCTGCAAATCAATTTCTGCTTTCTCAAACTCTCCTTTGAGATCTTCGCTACGGTCTTTTTCTGAAAGATTGCGCGTTGCCCGCCAGATGTCATAGCTCTGAAACGCAAAAAGAAAAAAAAGAGCGCCGATCAGAAAATTTTGAAAAAGGAAAAACACAAGACTTAAGATCCCTGCAATGGCAGTTCCGATCATCAGCGCGTATTTGAAACCTTTAAGCCCAAAAATCCCTTCAAGCACAATGCGCAATAGTTGGCCACCATCCAGCGGCATCACAGGCACCAGATTCAAGATGGTCCAAACTAAATTGACCCAATAAAAATAGTAGATGATTTTGCCTGTCATTCCTTCAGACAATGCAGGGAATTTTAAAAGAATGGCAGCTGCTAAAAAAAGAAAAAAACCAAATAGCGGCCCGTCTAAAACAATAAAAAACTGTTTCCAAAAAGGAAGTTTGTCCCCTCTATGATAGGTGAGTCCGCCAAGTGCAACTAATTCAATACGGGGATTTAAACCAAAGATAACGGCTGTTGTCGCATGGCCAAGCTCATGGATAAGTACAGAAATTAAAATCACAAAGATCCAGATGAGTGTTCCAATAAAAGAGAAACTATTAACAAATCCGATAAGCGCTGCAACTATCCAAAAAGCAGGATGGATAATAATTGGAATTCTTCCAGGAATGCGGATCATCTTTTCTTTCCCATTGCATTTTGCATCGCTTTGCCCATTTCAGCAGGTGATTCGGCCACTAAAACAGCTGCTTTTTTAAGAGCATGGATTTTTTCATCGGCTGTCCCCTTCCCTCCTGAAATAATCGCACCCGCATGGCCCATTCTTTTCCCTGGAGGTGCCGTGCGTCCGGCCACAAAAGCTGCCACAGGCTTAGAACAATTTTTTTTGATCCAGTGGGCTGCCTCCTCTTCTGCATTACCCCCAATTTCTCCAATGAGCAAAATCCCCTCTGTTTCTTTATCTTTTTCAAAAAGTTCAAGAACATCGATAAAATTGGTGCCATTTAAAGGATCGCCGCCAATTCCAACGCATGTTGTTTGACCAAGGCCAAGTTGTGTTGTTTGCCAGACTGCTTCGTAGGTGAGTGTCCCCGATTTGGATACAATGCCAATTTTCCCTCGTTTATGGATATAGCCAGGCATAATGCCGATTTTACACTCGCCAGCTGTGATAATCCCAGGGCAATTAGGGCCAATCAGTCGACTTGTTTTGCTATTTTTCATCACTCGGCTTACTTCAAGCATATCCCGGATTGGAATCCCTTCTGTGATGCAAACAATCAGGGGAATTGCCGCATCTTCTGCCTCTAAAATAGCATCGGCAGCATAAGGGGCCGGCACAAAGATCACACTGGCGTCGGGGTGGACTGCTTTTTTTGCATCAAATACGGTATCAAAAACAGGAAGATTTAAGACTTTATCCCCGCCTTTGCCTGGCGTTACTCCCCCCACAAATTTGGATCCATATTCCAAACATTGCTCTGTATGGAACCTTCCTGCTTGTCCTGTAATCCCTTGTGTGATTACCCGTGTATTTTTCCCAATTAAAATAGCCATTATTTTATAAATCTCACCACTTTTTCAGCAGCATCGGCAAGCCCTTCTGCCGTAATAATCGAAAGACCAGAATCTTTCAGTAATTTTTTTCCCTGTTCCACATTGGTCCCTTCCATCCGCACAACTAAAGGCACTTTAATTCCCTCTTTGGCAGCTGCAATAATCCCTTCGGCAAGGATAGCGCAGTTCATGATCCCGCCAAAGATGTTAACCAGAATCGCTTTCACCTTTTTATCAGCTAAAATAATCTTAAATCCTTCTGCCACTTTTTCTTTGGAAGCGCCGCCGCCTACATCCAAAAAATTGGCCGGTTTGCCCCCATAATGCTGGATGATGTCCATCGTCGCCATCGCAAGTCCTGCGCCATTGACCATGCAGCCAATATTTCCATCAAGTGCAATATAGGCAAGATCAA
>CAYSQP010000144.1:0-2767 GCA_964433285.1 uncultured bacterium
CATATGACGTATCATACATTTTATTTACGGTGTCCATAGACAGTAAGTTTTTTGGCTTGCCATATTCGCGTGATACAAGAGTTTTATGTAAATTAATTGGTTGTGTCATAGTAATATTATAGCAATAAACTGAATTAATTTCAAATAATTTTAACGTTTTCATAACATGCTAAAGGGCAAAGGGTAAAGGATAAAATTTAGGACAGTCAGGAAAAAGACGAATAATGCGTAGGGGAAAATTCTTTGTTCTCTTTCCCAAATCTTCCATTTTATCCTTTATCCTTTACCCTTTATCCTTTCATCGGGCACGAGCATGTTTAAGAGAGTAGCTTGACACATTGGACGATCTAGAGCAATATCTACAATATTTGTTCTTAAATTAAGGAACGCCCATGTATGCATCTCCCGAGCGCTCATCACTTTTTAAGAGTAAATTTTTTGCCTTTTTTGCCACGCTATTTCTGCTTTTTGCCATTGTGTTTTTTTCGCGCCATTTTTTACTGATTAAAAGCGTTGATATTGCTTTGCAATCGATGTTTCCTAAGAGCAAAACGCACAAACTCATCTATGAAAAAGCCCAATTTAATGGCACACGTGCGGTGATTACTGGCCTCCATTTGACAGAAGATGATTTAGATGTGGTGATTGATCAGCTGGAAATGGATTTCCATTTCAGTTTTAAAACGCTTTTTTTTGAGCCTCATTTAAAACTGACCCATCCCCAGATTCGCATCACTTCACAACCTGCAAATAGCCACTCTGCCAATATTTTGGCCGCCTTTATCCCTAAAGACCATTATTGTTTAAAGGCCGATGTGCATAGTGGTGTATTACAAGTTGATGCACAAAGGCTCTATTTTTCATTCCAATCTAAAAAAGAAAAAGAAGCGCTTGGCACCCTCTATGTGACCCACGATCCCAGCCTGATCAAGGATTCCTATTTAATCGCTGAATTTCAGGCCTCCAAAGAAAATCTGATGTGCGCTCTTACCATAGAGCAGATGGGACTTGAAAGAATCTTGCAACTTTTAACGGTGGCTAATTCTGAGCTAGCAAGAGAGTGGGAAAAAGTGCAAGGTCAGATGCAGTTAAAAGGGAGGATCTGTCTTAGTTTTTCTGGGGACATAGAAGAGCTTTCATGCCAATTTTCTGTGCAAAACCTCTCCTTATCCAATCCTTTAAAAAAATGGCATGCCTCTGCAGAAAATTTTGAAGGCAATTTCTACTATCCAGCAGGGGATCTTGAACATGCTCTTCCTTGGCAGCAGATGGTGTCGCTCATCCATTTGGAAAAAGGTGAGCTCCACGTATTAGACAATTGGAACTTGCTTGGTTTGTCTGGAAAATTATCGCTTGATCCCAAAGAGGATCCAGTTCTTGAACTGGCCGGCCATGTGCAAGGGTTTCATGAGCCTTTAAAATTCAAATTGGAAGGGAAGGGAGCGCTGCATGAAGATGAGCGATTTTGGCTAGAACTTGGCATGCGCCTTTTTGATCCTAAAGAAAAAGAGGCTGCCTTCCATTTATCTCTTTGCAGGCCTGAAAAGCAATCGTTTGTCATCCAGAGTGAATTCCGCGAAATGTTTGGCGCGCAACTTGATTTTTGCCGCGCTTTTTTTGTCGCCGCCTTTCCTGAAGTAGAAAAATGGAAAATTTTAGAGGGAAAATTTGATGGCAAATGCATGGTATCGGTTGAAAAATCAGAACTCTCTTGCATTGAAATCGACCATTTTGAAGGCAAACAAGTGCTGCTTAGTAGCAATGAAAAATTGCTGCCTCTTGAATCATTAAAGTTAGAGGGCCGCTTTACAGAGCTTTTTTCAAAAGCAAATGGACAGCTAAGTCTCTCTGCCTCTTTTCCTTTTCATACATGGCTCCCTTTCTTTCTTCCTGCTGCCTCTTTGCCGCACTCCGCAAGCCCCTCTCATCTTGTAGCGCACCTAAAATGTAAAAAAGGAGCATCTAAAATTTCCTGTTCTTTGATTGCCAGCGACCCGCAAGATCTTCTCCAATTTGGTTTTGAATCTCCTAAGTTTTTTCCAAAATCTTGGAAAGAGATCAAAGAAGGCTGGCTGCACACATCCGCTCTTTCTCCGATGATCTATCAGCCCTTTCTGACAGGGTTCCAATTGTACGGTGAGCTTGATCTTTATGGCACATTTGAGGGCAGCGAAATGGAGCTTTCACTGCAGACAAATGGGTTACAAGCGGCTTTTTCTACTTTTTTTGCTGCAACAGGGATGATCGGTGAGAAAGATCCAATGCTTTTAAAGACAGAAGGAAGGGCCAAGTTGAAGTTGGATTTAGCAGAGGGTCATTTTGAAGCCATGATCCCTTTGAAAAATGGCAAAGTTTATGACAAACAAGGACAGTATGTAGTTGAAAATGCGAATGGTGATTTGTCGATTGTACTGAATAACGCGCAAAAAAAGATCCAAGGCACATTTGAACATGCCCAGCTTCAGCTTGTCGATCAACCAATGCTCAATGATCTAAAATTTAGTTTGCATGCCGACCTAAGCACAGATGAAGTTCTCATCGAAGAAATTACAAGCACAGTGGCATTTGCAACGCAAACTCCTTGCTATTTTAGTAGCCCAGCGCTCCATTTGAAAAATACCAATTCCTCGTTTGATGCCAAAATTGTTCAGCAGGGCAAAGAGCTGATGCTAATCAGTGCTCTTGCCCCTACAACAGTGTTAGAGTGGAAGGTGGCACTCAATTTTTCCAAGGAGATGCCCGTACAAGGTGGTTTTGAAGCTTACCT
>CAYSQP010000145.1:0-854 GCA_964433285.1 uncultured bacterium
GTCGGAATTATTTTGGTTTCTCTGCAGGGTTTTGTAGTGGGATATTTTTGTTTCCTTTGTCTTTGCAGCGCTGCCATTTCTTTGACACTTGTCTTTTTAGCATATGATGAGGTGCGCGCATGTCTTAAATTCTTAAAGCGTGCCTGGGATAAAGATAAAAGCTTTAAATTGCTTTGGGCCACCTTTTGGGGAAATGGATCTCCTTTGGCTTACGAGGCTGTTAAAGAAATCGAGAAGGAGTTTTAGTATGTGGGCAAGAATTTTAGAGTTTGCTTTAGCTTGTTGGCTTTCCATTAGTCCGTTTATTTTTGGCGCACCGAAAACAGAACGTTTGTTTTGGATTAATGATTTAAGCTGTAGCGCACTATTGGCCCTTTTCTCGCTTTTGAGCTTTTATAAGCCTTTGCGCCGCATGCATCTTGGAAATTTAATCATTGGAGTGTGGCTTTTTTCCCTGGGCTATTTTTTTACACTGCCGCTTCCTAATTATGTCCAAAATGATGTGCTGGTCGGCATTCTGTTATTGATTCTAGCAATTGTGCCATGCGATGCAGAACATCCGCCGCTTTCTTGGAGAAATCTTCAAGAAAAAGATGGAAAATCATGCTGAGATTTTAAGAATTTCGCGAAGGGCATTTTCATCATAGCCAATCAAAATATTCCCATCGATTTCAATGACTGGAACACCCATTTGGCCTGATTTTCTGACCATTTCCTTCCAAGCAAACTCATCCTTGCCGACATCAATTTCTGTATAGGGAACATGATTTCTATCTAAAAGTTCTTTAGTCTTTTGACAGTAAGGAGAATCGGAAGTCACATATAAGACAACTTTTTTCATTATTTTTCCTTGT
>CAYSQP010000145.1:864-2747 GCA_964433285.1 uncultured bacterium
CATGTGCGCCCTTATCCACGCCAACCTCATCGCGGCAGCAAAAAACTCATCAAAGCTTTAGAGGATTTAGAAGCTGCACTTCGGCAAGAGCCGATTGATCATAAAAAAATTCAAGCAGTTCGAATCGCCATGTATGAAGATACGCGCAATTGCACGGATGATCTGTTGATAGATCTTTTAAGACAGCTGCTCAATGATGTAGAAAAATGGGAACAGCAACCTTGGGATGGCGGGACAGGGAAAATCTTGGGCGATCTGCTTAAAATCAAAGAAGATCTAAAGCGTTTGTAATTTTAGGTAATTAAAAGCAGCGCGAAAACAAACGCGAAGATCGAGAAAGATTCCACGATTCCAATCGCAACAAAGCATTTGCCCGCAATGGCCGGTTGTTTTGCTGAAGCCTGGATGCCTGATGCGGCGCACATTCCTTGATAAATTGAAGAAAGCATTAGAGCGGCCCCTACTGCAGTGCCGATGCCAACTCCTGCAAGGGCTGAAAGATTTCCACCTTTAATGCTATTTCTCATGAGGATCATTAAAACTAGGCCAAAAATCGCCTGAGATGATGGGCTAACTGAAAGTCCAATAAAAACTCCATGGTTTTCTTCAACGCGGCTCATCACAGCATGAGAAGCCATCCCTGCAATCCCGCAACCAATCGAGCTTCCAATACACCCCAGCGCTAAAACAATCGCTGGCCCCACCATACTAAAGTCCATACTCACCTTCTCCTTACTCTAGCCCAATTTACCGATTAGGCTCATGGGTTTTTAATTTTCTTAAAGGGTTGAACAATTTGCCTCCCCCATCAAAGCAGTAATGATACCATTCTATGAAATTAAGACGAAGTCCATGTATCACTCCTGCCATTGTACCTATTTGGATATTAATAATATGCCCAAAAAGAATCACAACAATTCCTATCACAAGGCCAATTTCAAGGCCCAGCTCATTAAATGTGCGTGCCATAATGGCTCCCGCAAGCGCTAGCGCATAGAGCCGCAAATAAGAAAGCACATCAGCAGTCACCCGGATCAGGTTGGTAATTTCAGAGATCCCTTTCAACCCTTTTTGAACAAGGCCAAGCAGTAAAGCCAAAGTAATTCCGATATAAATCAATTGGATGCCATAAGTGCTAGCCGATTGTTTGGAAATCAAAAAAATAAATTGGGTAAACGAAGTGGTGTCTAAAACACGAGGGAAATAGAGGTAACCCCCTACAAGAAAAAAGATCCAACCAAAATTGGCCCAGTTTTTCCATATGTAGCGAAATAATGATATCGCAATATGGAGCACCCCTACTAAAAGCGAAATTTCAAGCAAGATATTGTCATTAAACTCTTCTAGCATTTTGTAGGAAGGTTTTTCGCCTTTAGATACGACAAGGGTATCTAACATCTGCCCTCCGCTTTTGGCCTCTGCCATCTCTGGATATCTTTTGGTCCACTCCTGATACACTTCATCTTTTTCTTGAAAATGGTACGTTGCTTTTCTTTCTGCTAGGTAGTGGATGAGCGAGAGCTTGGAAATCGGGTTTTCAGGGCTAATATGAATCCCAAAAAATGAAGTGGTCAAGATGCCCCAAATGATGCAGCCAGTGGATAAAAGAACAAATGTTTTAAAAATCCGTTTGGCTTGGCCTTTCATATCTGGAAATTTGTATTTGATAAAAGCAGCGATACACAAGTAGAGCAGTCCATATCCAGCATCTGCAATGATCATCGCAAAGAAAAGGGCAAATGCCCAAAATACCCACCCTGAAGGGTCTTTATCTTCAGGCGAGGGGATATCATAGATTTTTACTAGATCCTCACCTAAGCGAGCCACTCCTTTGTTTTTCATGAGCGTCGGCACTCTATCTTTGGCTTCAATGCTAATCGGCT
>CAYSQP010000146.1:0-2733 GCA_964433285.1 uncultured bacterium
TTTGCACCAAATGATTGAAGAGTCTGATTTTTTGATGCCGATTGTGCATGCAGAGGCTGATTTTTTTTGTCCCCTAAGAGTGGGAGATCAAGTGGAGATAGATTTACAACTTGCCCATGTGGGGACCTCTTCTTTTACATTAGCTGCTGTTTTTTTCATGCAGGGAAAAAAAATGGCCCAGACATCCATTGTGCATGTGACGACTTCAAAAGAAAGTAGAACATCAATCCCTATTCCTGAAACAATTAAAACTCTAACCGGATTTGATAAAAAAGTCTTGATTAACGCTGGCAAATAGCAGTAACATCTTTAAAAACTTTTTTGGGGTTGTTATGAAAGAGACATCTCGATTTTTAATGCAGTGCGCAAGTCTATTTCTTGGCAGTGTCACTGCCTGTGCAGAAGAAGGTTGTCCGCCAAAACCTTGCTGTGTCCCTACCTGTTGTCCTGAGATTATCGATTGTTGTGAATGTAATGTGTGTCCACCCAATTTTGTGGTGACTCCCAATGGCGGTCCTTGTGTGAAAAATGGCCTTGGTCTTTTTCTAACAGCCGATTTTATCTATTGGACAGCCCGTGAAGATAGTTTGGATTTTGCAATTACGCATGGGACTGCGGCAGCAATAGGCGCCCCTGCGCATGTTCCTAGAGGACATGTTTTTTCTCCTGAAGCCAGTTGGCACCCTGGTTTCAAAGCGGGTATTGGTTACGATTTTTGCTATGATGGATGGGATATTTTTGCAGAATACACTTGGTATCGGTTAAGAAATACAACTGAAACGGCAAAATCGACGGGCGATTTGACTCTTTTGGATGCTTTTTGGTTTGTCAACAACACAGCTAATTCTGTGACACAGGCATTTTCAGATGTTCATGGCAAATGGATGTTGGATTTTAATGTGCTAGATATCGCACTGGGCCGTAACTTCTATGTCAGTCCGCGCCTCATGTTAAGGCCATTTTGCGGGATAAAGGCTGCTTTTCTGAAACAAAAGTTAAATGTGAACTTTCAACGCAATTTTACCGATGCTGGCTCCGATGCTTTTACGATGGATAATCACATGCAAAATTGGGCTGTCGGACTTCTTACTGGAGTCGATTCTGCGTGGCATTTTTGCAGATCATTTAGCATGTTTGCAAAATTTGCAGCCAGTGCCATTTGGGAGCAGTTTAAGCGCACACGCCATGATAATCAATTCACAGTCGATCTAAACCAGAATTTTAGCCAAGTGAATCTGCGCAGTCGATTCCATATTGTCCGTCCTGTGTTTGAATGGATGTTAGGAGTGCGCTGGGAAATCTGGTTTTTATGCGATGCCTACCATTTTTGGTTAGAGGCTGGATGGGAGCAGCAGGTCTGGTTTTCACAAGATAAATTTATTCGTCTACCTGGTGGGGCCGCCTGTGATAACGGCGATTTGACTTTGCAAGGATTAACTGTACAAGCTAGATTCGACTTTTAAATTTTTGGAGAAGAAATGAAAAAATCTATTTTTTACCTTTCAATTTTAAGTAGTTCTGCTCTTATTGCTGAAATGAACAACTGTCCTCCTTATCCCTGTCGCGTGGCAACTTGCTGTCCTGAAATAGAAAATTGTTGTGAGTGCAATGTTTGCCCGCCAACTCATGAGATTACGCCTAATGGTGGTCCTTGTGTCAAAGAGGGTGCTAATTTCTATGTGACGGCTGATTTTACTTATTGGACAGCCCGCGAAGATAACCTAGAATTTGCAGTGACTGAAGGCACTAGCAGCGCATTTGGAGAAGCGCCACCCTCACGTAAAGGACATGTTTTTAGGCCTGAAACAAGATGGCGTCCAGGCTTTAAGGTAGGTGCTGGTCATGATTTTTGCTACGATGGTTGGGATATTTACGCAGAATATACCTGGTATCATTTGAGAAATACACGCGAATCTGCAAATGCCACTTCCTCTCTTGTTGTTGCAGATGCTTACTGGTTTGTGAATATTCCAACTAATCCTGCTATTTCTACCTATGCATCGGCAGATGCTGCTTGGTTTTTGAATTTCAATGTGGTTGATTTTGAATTAGGTCGCAATTTTTATGTCAGTCCGCGGCTTATGCTTAGGCCCTTTGTAGGATTGAAAGGAACCTGGCAAAAGCAGACATTGAAAGTGGATTTTGAAAATCCCAATACTGTTTTTTCTATGAAAAATCGGATGAAAATCTGGGGAATTGGAATTTTAGCAGGGCTGGAGTCCTCTTGGCATTTGAGCCGCGCATTTAGTGTATTTGGGAATTTAGCTCTGTCGGCTCTTTGGGAACAGTTTAAAGTCAACCGCTTTGATCAAGATCTCACTGAGAGCATTGATTTAAGGGTAAGTCATTTGAATGTGATGGACAGGTTTCATATTGTCCGTCCTGTGATTGAATGGATGCTTGGATTGCGTTGGGAAACTTGGTTTAGCTGCGATGCTTACCATTTTGCCATCGAAGGTGGTTGGGAAGAGCAGGTCTGGTTTGCACAAAATAAATTTATCCGTGTGCCGGGTTGTGCAAGCTCAAACGAGGGGGATCTTACTCTCCAAGGGCTCACCATCAAAGCTAGAATAGATTTTTAAAGGAAAGAATAAAGAATAAAAATAAAGAATAAAGAATAAAGAAGAAAAAAGACACCATAGACAGTCGGGGGCAAGCTTCGCGCCCCCTGCTGCCCTTTGAGCTATTCTGGCTGCGCCAAATCGATTTTTCATCCGGAAGTCCGTGCGAAGC
>CAYSQP010000147.1:0-2732 GCA_964433285.1 uncultured bacterium
ATCCATCTTGCGATTCCAGAGGGATATGAAATTCAGGTGCGGCCGCGCAGTGGCCTAGCGCTCAAGCAGGGGATTACTGTTTTGAATAGTCCTGGCACAATCGATGCCGATTACCGGGGTGAGATCGGGGTTATTTTGATCAATCATAGTAAACATCCATTTACTGTCAGTCGCGGGATGCGGATTGCGCAAATTGTTCTAGCCCCTGTTGTGCAGGCAGATTTTTGTGTTGTAGAATCTTTAGAGGCAACTTCACGAGGAGAGGGCGGCTTTGGCCATACTGGCACGCATTAACTTTCAAATCAATTCGACGCTTGAAGATTTGAGGAAATTTTTCAAAAAAGGAGAGAGTGTGACGATCTCCCATTATCTGGAGCCGCGTCTTGTTGTTTTTTTAAATGTAGAAAGCAGAAATGAAGCACTGCTTGCACTGGTAGATACTTTAGAGGCGGCTGGAAAACTTCTTGACAAGCAGGCCTTCTATCAGGCTATTTTAGAAAGGGAAAAAATTGTATCGACAGGCATTGGAATTGAGGTGGCCATTCCCCATGCAAAGCAAGCAGGCTACCAGGACTTTTTTATTGCTATTGGCATTCAAAAACAGCGCGGCATAGAGTGGAATGCCATAGATGGAATACCGGTGCGCATCATTTTTATGATTGGTGGCCCGGAAAATCGCCAGGCTGAATATTTGAAGATATTATCGCTTATCACGATGGCGATTAAAGACGAACAGCGAAGAAAACGGCTCTTAAAGGCGCAAACAGCAGGGGAAGTGATTGAAGCGTTTCAAGGGCTGTGAGGTGTGAGGAATATTATATGGATCTTAAGATCAAAGATGTGGCTGATTTATTAAAAGTGTCGGAAACCACCATCCGCAGATGGCTTACCGATGGGAAAATTCCGGCTTATCGATTAAATCATCAGTATCGTTTTAGTCGTATTGAAATTGAAAATTGGATGATTAAATGTAAGTTAAAATCGCCCGATGATCCCTTTTTGCCTGATGTAGAGGAAAAGGAAAAGCCTATTTCTAGCGGGGGAATGCAACAATTTAGCTTCTATCGCGCTGTCCATCATGGCGGCATTTACCATGATATTCCTGGAAGCACCAAAGAAGAGGTTATTCAAGAGACAACAAAACGGATCGCGCAAAAGATGAATTTGGACGCTGAAGTGCTCTCAGAGCTGTTATTGGATCGTGAAGAGCTGATGCCGACGGCCTTAAACCATGGAATAGCCGTTCCCCATGCGCGCGATTTTGTCGCAGGGCTCTCCTTTGACTTTATCACAGTGGTTTTCCCTAAAGAGCCGATCGAATATGGCGCTTTAGATAAAAAGCCTGTCCATACCCTATTTTTCCTGTTTGCCACAAACGATAAAATCCACCTCCATCTTCTGGCCAAATTGGCCCACCTTTCCAGCCATCAAAAAGCGCTGGAATTCCTTGAAGGTAAGCCAGATAAGACTAACCTGCTCGAATATATCCGTATCTGGGAAGATGCCTTAAGGGATTGGAATTTAAAATAATTTATTTACAATTCTAGCTATCAGTTGCTATTAAATTATTTATTATATTATAATAGTAGCTATGACAATTATAAATAATCCAGTTTTAGACTTTGCTAGCCGCCTTTACCAAGTTCCAAAAGAGCGTTTGGGAGCCCTATCGCAAAACGCGCGCTCCTTTTGTATGCGTCTATTGCGCTCTTTTTCTGTCTCTGATTTTGAGGTGGAAAAAGCACAGAGTATTCTGGAAAGATTAGAAGTCAAAAGCGCTAAAAAAGAGGGGTATTTATGGCGTGTGTGTGCGCTCTTTTTATCCTATATCAAAGGGGTTTTTAACTTTTTGCATTTCCGCATTAGTTCTGAGCAATTAAAAGCGCAGCTTGATGCCTCTCGGCAAACTTATTTGGAATATACGACAGGGAATCAATTAGATAGATGTTGTGTTGGCGATCCAGAAACGGCAGAGGTTTTTTTCCTGGGGAGTGATTGTCCTCTTGATCCAAAGCAGGGCCGGTTTCAAATTGAGATGGTCAATCGCTATGCTAGCGATGGGGACTATGTTTTAATAGAGGGTCATGAATGTTTTAAACAATGCCCTCAGCTGCCTGGGCTAGAAAAGCAGGTTGTATGCGCTGGCTGGGATGATCTTGAATCGATTAAAAAAATTAAAGTGGCAATGAAAACCCAATTGCATGTGAACGTCCTTTTTTCTTTAAATGAACATGTGTATAAAAAAGAGATCAATAAACAAAATGATGTTCGCCACCGCTTACTTGTTAAAGCGATAAAAGCGTTGCAAGGAAAAATCGAAAAAGAGCAATCAAAAAAGAAGATATTTGTTTTGGGCGGATCCCCCATTTTTATCGATAAAACACGGTATATTTTGGACCATTTCCAAGAAAAGAGCATTCTCATTGTAAAAAGGCAAAACAGAGCGTTTTCTCCTCAAGTAAAAGCAGATGCCTTTCGGCGAATCGCTTGTTCTTAAGAACCAGTTTCTTTGTCTTGCTCTAGAAGCTCTTCAGCTGCAAACTTAAGTGTGACAAGTCCTTCTTCAAATCCGACTTCTTTTAAAAGCCAGTTTAAGTATTCCATTTCAGTGAGCAGCTGATCATTGACTGTTTCAAGCTCGGAGATCCTTTTTTTGAGTTGGTCTTCGTTCATAGTCTCCTCCTGTACCTATTTAATATGCGATAACTGTGCCCCGGCGTAGGTCGTATACT
>CAYSQP010000148.1:0-2711 GCA_964433285.1 uncultured bacterium
CGTAAATATTTGGCACCTTGGTTTGAAAGCGGTTATTAATAGGCACAAAACCCTTATCTGTTAATGAAATCCCCACTTTTTCAAGGCCTAAATCTTTGGTGTAGGGTCTTCGGCCTATAGAAAGAAGCGCCACATCTGCCTCTAGGGTATTAGTCTTTCCTTGGCCCTCCATAGATAGCTTTATCTTCTTTGCATCTACTTGGGCGCCGATGACTTTAGAAGAAAGATGGAATACTAGCCCCTGCTTTTCTAAAATCTCCTGAAAGCTTTTCGATACTGCATCATCTAAGGTGGGACAGATGCGATCTAAAAATTCAATAAAGACAACTTCACTGCCTAACCTGCGGTAAACAGAACCGAGCTCTACGCCGATGACTCCTGCTCCAATAACAAGCAGTTTTTTAGGCACCTGCTTTAAGGAAAGAGCTCCTGTTGAAGAGACCACTTTTTTTTCATCAAAAGGCAGAAAAGGAAGTGCTATCGGCTCTGAACCGGTTGCCAAAATAATCTGCTTTGCACTGTAGGTTTTGCCAGCTACTGATAGAGTTGTATTAGACTCAAATGCGGCTGAACCTATGATCGTTGTGATTTTGTTTTTTTTGAAAAGATAAGCAATCCCTTCATTAAACTCTGCAACGATTTTTCTTTTGCGCTCCATCATTTGATTAAAATCATAGGCTATTTGCCCCACTTTAATTCCATGCTCTGGGAAATGGGCCATGGAAGCAAAAATCTCTGATGAGTAGAGAAGCGCTTTGGAAGGGATACAACCTATATTTAAACAGGTCCCGCCAAGGGCAGTATCTTTTTCAATGCATGCCGTTTTTAAACCTAGCTGGGCCGCGCGGATGGCTGCTACATATCCACCAGGGCCGCTGCCGACTACAATCAGATCAAAGGTCTCTATTGTCATTTAAAGCTCTAGAAGGAGTCTGGAAGGGTTTTCTAAGTTCTCTTTTATGTGCACTAAAAATAGCACCGCCTCTTTGCCATCAATGATACGATGGTCATAGCTTAAGGCTAAATACATCATGGGCCGGATCACGATCTGATCACTGACAACAACAGGCCGTTTTAAAATGGTATGCATGCCCAAAATAGCGCTTTGCGGTGGATTTAAAATGGGGGTCGATAGCAGAGAGCCAAAAACACCGCCATTGGTGATGGTGAAACTGCCACCCTTTAAATCATCAATGGAAATGGTGCCTTCGCGCGCTTTTTTGGAATAATCGCCAATGGCTTTTTCAATGTCACCAAAAGAGAGCTTGTCACACCCACGAATCACAGGAACCATCAGGCCTCTTTCTGTTGAGACAGCGATGCTAATATCATAGGTTTGAAACGTGATGATATCATCGCCTTCAATCGCAGCGTTAACTTCAGGATAAGCTTTTAAAGCAGCTACAGCTGCCTTTACAAAAAAGGACATAAAACCAAGTTTAGTGCCATACCGCTTTACAAAATTATCCTGTTCTTTGGCACGGATTGCCATGATCGTTGTCATATCCACTTCATTAAATGTGGTGAGCATTGCGGTCTGGTTTTTAACTGCTACTAAACGGTCTGCAATGGTTTTGCGCAGCCGGCTCATCTTTTTGCGCTCTCCTGGAACGGCAACTTGTTTTTGGACAGGCGCTTTTTGCGGTTTTTGAATTTCAGCGACATATTCAGGCGCCATTTTACGCGCGGAAGGGCCTTCCTCTTTTTTAGGATGCAAAGGAGAAGGAGGAGGAGCAGCTGGTGGTGGGACAGCCTTTTTTTCTTTTGGAGCTTCTACAGGCATCTTGGCATCCGTTTCCACTGTGCCTACAACTTGTCCTACCTTCACGGTCTCTTCAGGTTTTACGCTCCAAGTCAGTGTTCCAGCGGCAGGGGCATAGACCACTTGATTCACTTTTTCTGTTTCCAACTCCAAAATCTCTTCGTCAGCTTTGACATAGCTTCCATTTTCTTTTAAGAGTTTGCTGACGGTGGCCTCTGTTACCGATTCCCCAACAGAGGGCACTTTAATATCTACTCTCATTTAAAAATTCCTTGTATGATTGCCTCATGCTGCTTTTGATGGAGAGCAAAAGAGCCTGCGGCAACCGATCCACTTCTTTCCCTTCCTACATATCTTAAAGTAGCTTTTCCTTTTAAAAGTTTTTCAAGGATAGGCCGCACAAATTCCCATGCCCCCATATTGGCATGCTCTTCTTGGGCCCAAATGCATTCTTTAAATCCGTTATATTTTTCTAGGTAACTTTTGAATTTTTCTTCATTAAAAGGATAGAGCTGCTCAAGGCGCAAAAAAGCTAGATCTGTTTTTTTCTGTTTATCTCTTTCGTAAATAAGATCGTAATAGATTTTACCACTGCATAAAATCAAGACCGTAGGTTTTTTAGGCGCGCTGGGATCATCTAAAATCTCTTGGAATGTTCCAGAGGTGAACTCTTTTTGCGGGCTGACGCATAAAGGATGGCGCAAAAGCACTTTTGGCGTGAATACAACAAGTGGTTTCTTAATAGGACTTAGCGCTTGACGACGTAGTAGATGGAAAAACTGGGCTGGTGTAGTGCAATTGGCAATAAATAGATTATCATTTGCAGCCATCTGCAAAAATCTTTCCATCCTTCCAGAGGAATGCTCAGGGCCTGCTCCTTCATATCCATGGGGTAAAAGAAGCGTTAAATTGGTGTGGTGACCCCATTTTTGTTCTGATGAAACGATAT
>CAYSQP010000149.1:0-2700 GCA_964433285.1 uncultured bacterium
TCCTCATACCCTTTTTGGAGTAACTTTTCTTGTGCTTGCGCCCGAACATCCACTAGTATCTCAGATAACTACGAAAGAACAAGCGCACAGTGTTTCGGAATATAAGAAAAAAATTGTAGCCAAGAGCGATCTAGAAAGAACAGATCTTGCCAAAAATAAGACGGGAGTATGGACAGGTGCTTTTGCCATTAATCCAGCCACAAATGAAAAAGTGGCCATTTGGGTGTCTGACTATGTGCTCATGCATTATGGAACAGGGGCCATTATGGCTGTGCCTGCTCATGATAGCCGTGATGCTGAATTTGCTAAAAAATTCAAACTTCCTTCTAAATGTGTGATTGATTGCCCCGAGGAAACGGAAAATGGGGGAACTCTTGTTAATAGTCATTTTTTAGACCATTTAGACCGCCCCAAGGCAAAAGAAAAAATCATAGAGTGGCTTGAGAACCACCATAAAGGGGAAAAGAGCGTGCGCTATAAATTGCGTGACTGGATCTTTTCTCGGCAGCGCTATTGGGGAGAGCCATTTCCTATTTTGCATTTTGAAGATGGAACTAAACGGGTTTTAGATGTTTCGGAGCTACCGCTGGTGCCACCCAATTTAGTTGATTTTAAGCCAAGTCCATCGGGGGAAAGTCCACTAGCAAGGGCCAAAGAATGGATCAATATTATTGATCCTAAAACAGGGAAAAAAGCCAAACGAGAAACCAATACAATGCCTAATTGGGCAGGGTCATGTTGGTACTATTTGCGTTTTTGTGATCCGCATAATGACCATGTCGCTTGGGATCCTGAAAAAGAAAAATACTGGATGGCCGTTGATCTGTATGTAGGCGGAGTTGAGCATGCTGTACTGCATCTTCTCTATGCCCGATTTTGGCATAAAGTTCTCTATGATCTTGGCTATGTCAGTACCAAAGAGCCATTTTTGACATTGCGCAATCAAGGACTTGTCACTTCACGGTCTTATAAACTGCCCAAAGGAGGCTATTTATCTGAAGATGAAGTACGAGAAGAAAATGGTGTCTATTACCAGATTGAAACAGGTGAAAAAGTGATCTCGCAAATTGAAAAAATGTCAAAATCCAAACTCAATGGAGTGGCCCCCGATCTGATGATCGATGAGTATGGAGCAGATGCTTTGCGTCTCTATGAAATGTTCATGGGTCCTTTTGATAAAGAAAAAGTATGGAATACCGATTCAGTCACAGGCTGCAAGCGATTTTTAAACCGCTTTTATGACATGGTTTTTTCAGAGAAGGTAACTAGTCAAGAGAGCAAAGAAGCGCTTAAACTTGGGCATCGACTGATTTTTAATGTGGAAAAAGATATTGAAGCGCTGCAATTTAATACTGCCATTGCCAAAATGATGGAATTTTTAAATGATTTCCTTCCTCTTGATGAGTACCCAAAATCGGTTGTCAAGATGGCCATCCAGGCGCTATATCCCTTTGCTCCTCATATCGCAGAAGAGTGTTGGGAGCACCTAGGGGGAAAAGAGAGCTTGACGTGGATCCCTTATCCCAAAGCAGACCCTGCCTATCTTGTCGAAGAGATGACAACTTATGTGGTTCAATTTAATGGCAGAGTGCGCGGACAGTTTGAGCTGCCCAAAAACAAAAGCAAAGATGAACTATTATCGCTGATCAAAGAAAAGCCCCAATTTTCTAAATATTTAGAAGGAAAACTTTTAAATGTGATCTATGTCCCTAATAAGTTAATCAATCTAGTCGTTAAGTAAATGTTATTTTTCTATGATCTATTTCTTTTTTTTATAGCAGTTATTGCTTTGCCAAAGCTGCTTTGGAGTTTTTTTGTAAAAGGCAAATACCGCGCTTCTATTGGCGCACGCTTCGGTTTTCATCTTCCCCGATTGCCGGTGCATAAAAAAGGTCCTGTGATCTGGTTCCATGCCGTTTCTGTTGGCGAAAGTAAAGCCTTAGAGCCACTTTTCCATGCTACTATTCAAAAAATGCCCGATGCAGTGATTTTGGTTTCGTCCGTGACAGAAACGGGCCATGAAGAAGCAAAACGATGTTTAAAGGGGGCAGATGGTTATTTTTTTCTACCCTTTGATTTTTCATGGATTATTAAAAGGACTGTTAAAGAGCTGCGTCCTGATCTACTTATTTTGGTCGAAGGAGATTTCTGGTACCAGCTGCTGAAGGAAAGCAAAAAGAGGGGAGCTAAGTGCCTGCTTGTCAATGGTAAAATTTCAGAGCGCTCTATGCGCCGCTTTGCAAAAGTTCCTTTTTTTTCAGAGCCGCTTTTTAATCTGCTAGATATTTTTTGTGTGCAAAGCTTTCGTTATGCAGAACGATTTATGCTGCTTGGCATTGCAAAGCAGAAAATTTCCATCACAGGTAATTTAAAGCTGGATATGAATCCCACTCTATTGACAGCAGAGGAGAAAAAAGAGTGGAAAAAAAGACTCCATATAGAAGAAAAAGCCATCGTCATCGGATCGACCCATCCCCAAGAAGAGAAGCTATTACTTGCTGCTTTAAAACCGCTTTGGGATCTATTTCCTAAACTGAAAATATTGATCGTGCCGCGCCATCCAGAGCGTTTTTCATCTGTTGTAGAAGAGCTTAAAACAGAGGGCTATTCTGTGGTGACCTATTCAGAGCAAAAAGAGGCGCAGCTAATTGTTGTTGACGCTATGGGCATTTTGCAAAATCTATACCAGCTGGCAGATGT
>CAYSQP010000150.1:0-2676 GCA_964433285.1 uncultured bacterium
TGTGAATACCGCAAAAGCAAACAAATAACATACTTCTTCTTTCTTTTAGTTTTGCATTTTGCATTCTGCATTTTGAGCTTAGAAATTGCCATGTCCCTGTTAATAAGTTTGTGGCACTTTGGACGCGAATTTTTTGATTTCTTTCAATGCAAAACCTTTGGGGAGGGCCTCTTTTGAGGCTCTAAACCATCGTATGTTTTTTCCAAAGATCCACAGTTCGCCTCGGACGATAAGGTCATTGCCATCAAGCCACAATTGAACTGTATATTCTTTGCCTTTTTCAGGATCTACGATTTTACCCTTGTATTTGGGATTTCCGTCTTCATTGGTTTTCGTTTCTTTTACATTATAGATAAAATCCAAGCCGCAGTAGGGAGGATTCCCTATAATGCCTGGCGCTCTGTCTTTTTGGTCGAGAATTGTGTCAGTGATATTTCCTTTCCCATCATATGTCACTAATATCCTGCCATAGTACATGTCTTGATAGTTATAGATGGCAACCAGACACCGTACCTCAGATGATTTTTGATCTGTGCTGTACCATAGACCTGTGATACCTTCTTGTTCTTCTTTTGCATTATTTGTGCAGGAATTAAGAATTAAAAATATGCAAGATAGAAGTGAAAGTAGTGTTTTTACCATAATTTCACATATAAACAATGACATTTTGTAAATAAACAATATTTTTCTTCTAAGAAGATGACTATACACTTTTTGCATTCTGCATTTTAAGCTTAGTCTGCTAAGCTGGATGCCCAAAAAATAGAGAGTCTCTAATGGTAGGCACTCAGATTAAAGATCCTGATATCATCCCATCAAGCTATGCTGATCTCTTGGGCACACTCAAAGAAAAAATTCGCAATTCCCAACTAAAAGCTGCGATTGCAGTGAATACCGAACTGATTCAATTGTATTGGGAAATTGGAGGCGAAATTCTTCAAAAGCAAAAGGATGAGGGGTGGGGGACAAAGGTCATAGAGAGGCTTGCGAAAGATCTTAAATCCACGTTTCCCCAAATGGCTGGCTTTTCTCTCCGTAACTTGTTCTATATGAAGCAATTCGCTGAGGCTTACCCGGAGCTCTCAATTTTGCAGCAAGCTGCTGCAAAAATCCCTTGGGGGCATAACATGGTGCTGATCGATTAGATAGTCCTTCATTGCATATTGCCCTTACAACACCAGTTGCTGAACTTTCAAATAGCTTAACAGACATTATGAATCGACCTAATCATACTGAAGTATTTCTTGTTATTAACGAAGACATGGAAAATTTTTGTTACACACATCAAGATCAGCAGATTACAGCTGAAGGACAGCTTTTTCATGCACATACAGCACATCACTATACCCCTATTTTGCTAGATGTGAAAAAAATCTTATAGTTTAAGTTCCGTGGTATTTAAAGCCCTGTTTCCAAAACGACACGGAAGCGAGCTTTGCCGCTCATCATGAGATCATAAGCTTCTGCTGCTTTTTCAAGAGGAAAGATCTGATTCATGGAACGGACCCCTGTAAGAGTGCTAAAAGAAAGAGTCTCTTGCGAATCCATGGAGGTCCCACTGGACCAACCGACAATGCTCCGCCGGCCAGAAATAAGCCACAAAGGAGAAACGGAGACTGGCTCAAGTGCTGCGCCCACAACGATTAGTTTCCCATCCACAGAAAGGCCTTCGACAGCAGCATTCATCGCTTGTGCATTTGTCACGGTCGATAAAATAACTTTTGCACTTCCTAATCTTTTGAGCTCTTCACTCACGGACTGTTTTTCGCTATCGATGTACTCATGTGCGCCTAGTTTTTTCGCCAGTGCTTGTTTGTCTTGGCCTCTGGCGATCGCCACTGTTTTAAATCCCATTTTAACAGCAAATTGAATGGCAAGATGGCCTAACCCTCCAATCCCTAAAATAGCGACGGTATCCCCCGGCATGGCTCCGCTGTGTCTTAAAGAGTTAAATGTGGTGATTCCCGCGCACATGAGCGGTCCTGCTTCCGTTGGAGAAAGAGTCTCTGGAACAAGAGCTAAAGCCTCTTTAGGAACAACAACATAATCTGCATAGCCGCCATCATAGGTGATGCCTGGAATTTGCAGATTTGAGCAGGTAATAAAATCGCCTCTGCGGCAAGAATCACACACGGTGCAATGTCCGCCATACCATCCAATTCCCACTCTCTGACCGATTTTCCAACCGCTGACATCTTCACCTAAAGCATCGATCACTCCCATGATTTCATGGCCTGGAACTCTTGGGTATTGAATACCTGGAAAAATACCTTCTTTTGTAAAAGAATCACTATGACAAACTCCGCAGGCTTTAATCTTCACTCGAACTCCATTTTTTTTAGGAGTAGGAATCTCCTTTTCTATAAGTTGGAATGGTTTATTTGGTCCAGGAACTTGCACTGCACGCATTTTTGCCATAAGGTTGAAAATACTCTATAGAGATTTCCAAAGTAAATCATTTTATTAGAATAGCCTCATCCTGTTGACTTAAAAGGTTTTTTTTTTGAAGATTTAACCTTCAAAAAAGGTTTTTCAAGTGTGCTTTAGCAAACTGCTTCTCTGGATTTTTGCATTTTTTCTTTTCCTGAATGTCATGGGTTTTTATGCATTTTATTCATTGGATTATTGTTGCAAAAAAATTGGGGAGTTTTTTGCGGTTTTTCTTTTTGTCATTTT
>CAYSQP010000151.1:0-2664 GCA_964433285.1 uncultured bacterium
GTGTCTATTAATGTCACCACTTCATAAGATTCATCGGTTTCAAGATTCTTTTGCAGCTGGCGCAGGTCTTCTTTACTGGAAAAAATCGCCTTTCGATAGCGAGAAATTTCAGTATCTACCTCACCAATTGTAATTGGAAACTCAGGGATATCTTCCTCAATGGAAAAGGGCCAGAAAAAAGCAGTCCCGATGGCGATCCCTTCACTGACAGGGTCGCCTTTAAGCAACAATTCTTTTTTAGCATTATCCTTTGGAGGCATAGTCCATTTCTCCAAAGCGATTTTCAAAAGCCTCCACAAGACAGTTCATTGCCTCTTCTTCATCCTCGCCCTCGCATGTGATTACAATATGTGAATTTTTATTGGCTGCCAACATGAGAATGCTCATGATGCTGCGTGCATTGACCGATTCTTGGCGGTATGTGAATGTGACGGCAGATTTAAATTTTTGCAATAATTTCGCAATCGATGTTGCAGGGCGGGCATGGAGTCCAAGGCCATTTTTAATTTTTACTTTCTGCTGTAGCTTCACTCTGTATTTTCCTTTTTCTATTAGAAGAGATTTTTCTTGAAATCGTTTCAAGCAACTTAACATTGAATTCCTTGGCTGAGTTGTATCCCATTTCTTTGAGTCGATGATTCAGCACAATCGTTTCAATCAGCAGCACCACATCCCGCCCAGGTTTTACAGGCAGAATATAGTAAGGGATATTGATTCCTAATAAAGGAAGATATTTTTCTTCAAGCCCGATCCGATCATAAAAAAACTGGTTATTCCATTCTTCCAATTTCACAATAATATCAAGCCGCTTAGCGTCGCGCACACAGACAGCCCCATAGAGATGAGCCACATTGATGATGCCAATGCCGCGGATCTCCATCACATGGCGTGTTAATTCTGGTCCAGAGCCTTCGAGGAAAGCATTTTTGCGCAATTTCACTTTCACGACATCATCAGAGATGAGCCGATGGCCTCTTTCAATAAGACCGAGTGCTGATTCACTTTTTCCAATCGAAGAATCACCTTGGATAAGAACACCGATTCCAAAAGCTTCAATAAAAGTTCCATGGCACGTGGTATGTGGTGAAAATTCTTCCCCTAATAGAAGTGTCATTTTAGAAAAAACATCCATCGTAGGCATCGGCGTACGGTACAGGGGAATATTGCGCTCTTCACACAGTGAGACAAGTTCTTTGGGTGGTTGCGATCTGCCAGCTACAATTACGGCAGGAAGCTCTTTTGTTAAGATGGCTTTGAGACGCTCAAACCTCACATTGGCATTGAGATCTTTAAGATAAAGAACCTCCATATTACCAAAGAGCATCATCCGTTCTCTGACAAACTTTTTCAAATAGCCAGCTAAAATGAGTCCTGGCCGCTGCAGTTCGGGACGTTTAATGCGCCGCTGCACGCCAGATGCGCCAGCAATTTGTTTAAGACCTAGGAGATCTTGGTACCGTTTGAAAAATTCTTCTACAAGAAGCATCAACAACCGCGCATTTTCATCATGACAAAAAAAAAGAGCTAGTGCAATTTTATGTAAGAATGATCGTTTTTTAAAAGGAAAAATGCAAGATGCATCACACAAAAGTTGTTATTGTCGGTGGCGGATTTGGCGGGCTGACGGCTGCAAAAGCTTTAAAAAAAGCCAAAATGGATGTCCTGCTCATTGATAAAACCAACCATCACCTTTTCCAACCGCTTCTTTATCAAGTGGCAACAGCTGCGCTCTCTCCTGGAGAGATCGGCATTCCAATCCGCGAAATTTTGCGCCATCAGAAAAATGCCTCCGTCATAATGGGCGATGTAGTGCACGTCAATAAAAGCACCAAGGAGTTAACCCTTTTAAATGGGGATAAAATTCCATACGATTACTTGATTATTGCGACAGGTGCCAAACATTCCTATTTTGGGAAAAACGAGTGGGAACCACTGGCGCCAGGCCTCAAAACACTGGCTGATGCTTTAGAGATTCGCCAGCGCATCTTAATCTCATTTGAGATGGCAGAAAGAATGGACCGTGTTTCTGATGCGGAAAAGTATCTTAATTTTGCAGTGATTGGCGGTGGCCCAACAGGCGTTGAAATGGCAGGGGCTATTGCAGAGATTGCCCAAAAAACAATGTTTAAGAATTTCCGCCGTATTAAACCAGAAAAGTCGAAAATTTATCTTGTGGAAGCACTGCCCTATATTTTGCCCGTCTATCCAGAGCGTTTAAGTATGCGCGCGAAAAAAGATTTAGAACAGATGGGAGTGCGTGTTCTTACAGGAAAAAAAGTGACTAATATCACAGATGATGGCGTGCAGATCGAAGATCTTTTTATCCCTTGCAAAAATGTGATCTGGGCTGCGGGCAACCAGGCAGAGCCGCTTTTAAAAACAATAGAAGTCCCTTTAGATAGACAAGGCAGAGTTTTAGTTGAGCCCGATCTTACCGTTCCTGGCCAACCAGATCTTTTTGTGATTGGCGATGCAGCGTGTGCGATGGGGAAAGATAACAAGCCTTTACCAGGGATAGCGCCAACAGCGATACAGCAGGGAAAATATGTGGCCAAAATCATTCAGAAAGAGATTGCAAAGCAAGAGCGCGCGCCCTTTAAGTACTTTGACAAAGGAAGCATGGCCACAATTGGAACTAAAAAAGCAGTCGTGATGTACAAAAAA
>CAYSQP010000152.1:0-2628 GCA_964433285.1 uncultured bacterium
GTGGCTGATCTTCGTGTGAGTCAGCTGCCTATTGTGTTAGATCCAGGCAGCACGTGTCACCGCACTAAAGGAGGCTGTCATATTCTCGAAATTGACACCGATGGCTGTCATTTGGGAATGTTTAAATGGGATGAAAAGTGGAAGCTGTTTCAAGAGCATCAATTTAAATGGTAATTTAGGTATAAATGACAAAACCTTGGTATAAAGAAGGACTTCGCTTTGCATGCACCCAATGTGGTAACTGTTGCACGGGCGCACCTGGCTATGTTTGGGTCAGTAAAGAAGAGATCCTAGAGATGGCCACTTTTTTAAAAATTAGCGTCGAAGAATTTGTGCGCACCTATACAAGACAGGTCAATGGCCGTCTTTCACTCAAAGAATTCCCCAAAAGCTATGATTGCATCTTCTTAAGGGGCAAGCAATGTATGCTCTATGGTTCACGGCCCAAACAATGCCGCACTTTCCCATTTTGGCCAGAAAATGTAGAATCAAAGAAAAATTGGGAAGAAACAGCACAGCGCTGTGAAGGTATTGACCATGAGCATGCGCCTGTCATTCCCCTAGCTGAAATCCAAAGACAGCTCAAAATCTTGGACCAGTAAATGAACCTATTAGATCGTTTTCCTTCCGATGTACAAAACCGCATCAAAGAGTGGTTAGAATCTCCTTTTGACCATGATACACAAGCTTCTATCCAAGAGATGCTGAAAAATAATCCTCAAGAGCTTTTAGATGCGTTTTCATCGACTCTTGCTTTTGGCACGGGCGGAATGCGCGCGCTGATGGGCCCGGGCACCACACGGATGAATATCTATACTGTGCGTATGGCCACGCAAGGGCTTGCAAGTTACATCCTCAAACAGAGCAAAGAAAAAGAGCGGGTCTTTATTAGCTATGATTCGCGGCTCCATTCAGAACTTTTTGCCCATGAGGCGGCAGCTGTGCTCGCAGGAAATGGCATTGAAGTGCGCTTAACACGTGAAATCCGTCCCACCCCATACGTCTCTTTTGGTGTGCGCCATGAAGGCTGCATCGCAGGGGTGATGATCACGGCATCGCATAATCCTAAAGAGTACAATGGCTATAAAGTGTATTGGAAAGATGGCGGACAAGTGGTTCCTCCCCATGATATAGCCATTATTGCAGAAGTGCAGGCTGTAGAATTAAACGATGTGCGCTATGCCCCCTCCAGCAAATTGATTACCTATGTCGACTTTTCTTTGGATTTAGATTATTTGGCTGCTATCCATAAGGTCCAACTGGATCCAAGTGAAAATAAGCGGGCAGGCAGTGCCCTTAAAATTAGCTACACTCCTGTGCATGGGACAGGGATTAAGCTCGTCCCGCGTGCTTTAAAAGATTGGGGATTTACAAATATTAATCTTGTCGATGCGCAAATTGTACCCGATGGCAATTTCCCTACAGTGAAAGTTCCCAATCCCGAATATGCAGATACCCTCCGTTTAGGGTTAGAGCAGCTTGTCAGTAGCGGCTCTGATATTTTGCTGGCCACCGACCCTGATGCTGACCGTGTGGCAGTAGCTACGATGCATCATGGCAAGGCTTATGTCCTTAACGGCAATGAGATTGCCTCTATTTGTGTTGCCTATATCTGTGAAGAGCTGATTGCACAGAAAAAAATGCCGCAGAATGGAGCTGTAGTTACGACGATTGTTTCTACAGATATGGTGGCTGCGATTTGTAAAAATTATGGATGCGCCTGTGTAGAAGTGCTCACAGGTTTTAAATACATTGGCGAGTGTATCCATAAGTGGGAACTTTCTAAAGAATATACTTTTTTATTTGGCGCCGAAGAGTCTTATGGCTATTTAATTGGGACCCACTCGCGCGATAAAGATGCAGTTGTTTCCGCCTGCTTGCTGGCAGAAATTGCTCTTTTTATGAAAGCAGAAGGGCGCACGCTCTTAGATTTTCTCTATGATTTATACAAAAAATATGGAATTTTTAGAGAAAAACAGCTGACCATTGATTTTCCCAAAGAAAAAATGGATGCGGCTATGCAGAAACTGCGCGCACATCCGCCTAAGGCAGTGCTTCATCAGAAAGTAAAAGTCTTAGAAGATTATCAGAAAGGGGTCCACCATTTGCCTAAGTCTAATGTGCTGCTTTTTCGTTTAGAAGATGGCAGCAAACTTGTCGTCCGCCCTTCTGGAACTGAACCTAAAATTAAAATTTATGCTGGCGTGCAATTAAAATCATTCTCTTCTCTTCAAGAAGGGATTACCCAATGCGACCAGAAGTTAGATCTTCTTTTAAAGGCGATGCATGACCTCTTTTAAAAGAGCGCTTGTTACAGGGGCAACATCGGGCATGGGAGAAGCGATGAGCCACCTACTTGCATCCAAAGAAATCCCCCTGATTATCACAGGGCGAGATAAAAACAAATTAGACCAGCTTGCTGCCTCATTTAAAAATTGCATCAGTATTAGTGCCGATCTTGCCAACCCGCAGGAGAGAAAAAAATTGATTGCCTTGATTCAAGAACATGCCCCAGATCTTGTGATCAATGATGCAGGTTTTGGTCTTTATGGCAATGTACTGGATTATACCACGCAAGAGCAGATGGGGATTTTGGAAGTGAATGCCAATGCCCTGCTTGAAATCTCC
>CAYSQP010000153.1:0-2626 GCA_964433285.1 uncultured bacterium
GAGTACCCGGCTTCGAACCGGGTGGTTACAGGTTCGAGTCCTGTTCGGTGCAATCTATCATTTATGCCCTTTATTTTTCATCCTAGTCAAATTCAAGCTTGATCATTAGAATGAAAAAAAAGGCCACTAAAAAATATGGCAGATAAAAAAAAGTTTGCTGAAGATGAAGCGCTCGGCTACAACATCATCATTGTTGCAAAAAATTTTGAGCTCACAGAGCCAGTCAAACTCTATATCTGGAAAAAGCTGGCTAAAATCGAGAAATTTCATCTGCATATTTTCAATATGTATGTGACGATGGAGATCCAACGGCTTGAACATGTGGTCGTCATCATCTGCCATTTCAACCATTTTAAATTAAAAGTAGAGGCCCATAGTACTGATCTCTACGCCTCTATCGACCGCGCGATCGATGACATGGAAAAGATGTTTGCCCGCTGGAAAAGCAAACTTCAGGACTATACAGCGAAAAAACCTCTACGTGAAGTGGATATGATGGTCAATGTCTACCGCCGTCCTTACGATGAACTAGAGGAGATTAATTCTGAAATTGAAGCTGAAAATGCCAAAACTTGGGAGTTTGGTAAGGTGATTGCTAAAGAGACGCGGCCTCTGCGTACTTTGACAACAGATGAGGCGATTATCAAAATGGAGCTTTCAGGGGACCACTTCTTGCTTTACCATGATGAAGTGGATCTGAAACTTAAAGTGATCTATCTAAGAGAAGATCATAACTATGGGATTATTCAAGCTGAATGAAATCACACACCCAAGTCTTCGATGAGATCCGCGGCAAACATGTTCCTGCAACGCCTGAGGAGCTCATCCGGCAAAGTCTTCTCTATATCATGATCTATAGGCTTCACTTCCCCAAAGAGCTGATTGCCATTGAAAAACAGCTCTCCGAACTGCCCCATTTAAATGGTCTGTCTTCGCTGCCTGAAAGGCGCGCTGACATCATCTGCTTTGCAAACAATATCCACCCTGACTACCCCCTCTATCCGCTACTCCTTGTGGAGTGCAAGGAAGGGAAAGTGAGCCGCGAGGCAATTGAACAGGCGCTCGGCTATAACCATTATGTGAAAGCTCCCTATATTGCAGTCGCAGGCAGCGACGGTGTTCAGCTTATCCACCCTCAAAAAGTTCTTTTTCTTCCTTCCTATCATCAGCTGCTTGAGAAATTAAAAAATGGCGTTTTTTGAACAAGAAAAATTAGGCGCCCATCTACTAGTTTCCGATTACAAGAACAAGGGGCTCGATATTTTAAAAAATCTGCTCTGTAATCTGCAGACGTCTTCGAAAAGAGGCAGCACTCTTTTTGGCGCTTTTAAAGGGATCCCGGCGCTGATTTGTGGAGGGGGCGCCTCTCTTGAGAAACATAGTGAAGCTCTCTATCACCTAAAAGAAAGGGCGCTTATTTTCTCTGGAGGAGCTGGCCTCAATCTCTTAAGCGCTTGTGGCATTAAACCCCACTTTGCCGCAGGCATCGATCCTGCTCCCTCTTTAAAGCGATTTTTAAGTCAAACATCCTTTGAAACATCTTTTTTTTATCAGAGTCGATTTAATGCAGATCAGCTAAGCTATTTCCAGGGAGAAAAACTCTGGGTTGAAGGAAGTGGGGCTTTCCCCGTTGAAGAGTGGCTATTTGATTCAAATCCTTTAGAAAGTGGCTGGAATGTGGCCACTTTTTTAACGCGCATTGCCTATGAACTTGGATGCAATCCGATGATTTTATGCGGGGTTGATCTTTCTTCTAAACAGCAGAAGCTCTACGCCTCTTGCGTCGAAGAAAGTGAAGAGAGCATGATTGCATGGCAAGATCAAAAAGGCGCCCCTGTCTACTCTAAAAATGACTGGATAATGGCTGCACAGTGGCTAGGGGATTTTGCAGAAGAGCATACTGATGTTGTCTGGATCAATAGCTCTGAAGGATTAAAATTCCGCGGCTTTGTAGCACAGAGCTTAAGTGAGCTAGATCTTCCAAAAATGTTGGATCTAGATGGTATTGTCCATACTAAAGTGCAGGCTGCAAAAGCGTTTGTGTGGGACAAAAGTAAAGTGAAAAATTTGATAGAAAGTTTTACTAAAACAGGTCAGTTGTGCAAGCAACTCATTGCAACGATGGAAAAATATTTTCCGCAGTCAGCTCAAGGAAAAAAAGATTATCTGCTTTTAGAGATTGCGCTGGAAGAAGAGGTTGCTTATCAGCATTTTTTGCTGCCTCTTTGGAATATTTGGAAGCCTATGATTCAAAGAGAGATTGAGCCAAATGCGCCAAAAGCTTATGGAATAGATGTGCACAGGTTGCTTTTTATGAAGAGGGTTTGTGATGAAGCAAAACAGATATCAAATTGAAGGCAATAAATTTTATTTAGTGGATTCTGAGCTTGGCATCGATCTTTGTGGCGATCTATCAAGCACCAAGCATGAAAGAATTTTAGACGACCATCATAAGCCGCAGTACGACGCCTATTATTTAAATGGCGTATTGCACGGACCTTCTACATTTTATAACGATCAGGGCAATATCCTTTCGCTCACCTGGTTTTATTTAGGAAAAAAACAGGGATTTGCGCTGCGCTAATATCTTTCGGTCAAGGTTGATTGGTTGGAAAATTATTAAAAT
>CAYSQP010000154.1:0-2557 GCA_964433285.1 uncultured bacterium
GTAAATTACATACTAAATTTGCCATTTCTCTTCTCCTTGTGGAAAAACGAACAGAGAAATGTTACCAGTGCACGAAATTATTTAATAGCAAGTAGAAATTCTTTGAATTTTGTTAGTCTTTTTTAGATTCTGCTTTTTCTGGGGAAAGAAAAACATTGTATTTTGGATTACATTCTAAAAGATCGATCAATTCGGCAAAATGAGGAAGATAAATGCCCGTTGGCATTTCTTGTAACATAAGTTCCCAAGCCTCATCTTTCGAATGCACTTCTCTATAATCGAAATAGCTTGCGAGCAATCTTTCATATTTGAAAAAAAATTCTTTTGTGCGGCCAAACATTTTTAGAGCTGCCTCTTTAACAGCAGCTTGTCTTTTTTCTTGAGGAGTATCGCAATAAACCTTCAATAAATGAACCAAGGCCGTTGATGTCTCCTGTCTTTCAGGAGTCAACTCAGTATTTGAATAGCTTACATAGGCATTTATAGAAGAAGCGCCAGTTCTTACTGCAGAAGGGCGAAGAGCAGGAGTTGTAGACGTGCTACTTGAGGTTTGAGAACTTTCTGGAGTAGCAATACTTTTAAATGTAGAACCAACTGGTTGTGCCATATTTTCACCTTTATTGAATTAATTTAGCGTCAATTATATATTATATTAAATTTAGAGTCAAATTAAATTTGCAGTCTAAATACATTTAATATCTCTTTCATTTTAAAGCAGATAGCATAGAGAAAAAGGACCCCAACATAACAAAGAGCCTCGCATAAAAAGAGAACTAGCTGGCTTTTCATCTGACTGGGGAAAAGTGCTGCATTTCCTAAAACACAAGAAAGGGTTGCTCCATGAAAAATAGCCACATCTAAACAGAGAACTAAAAGGCCCGCCAAAGAAGTTCCAAAAAACAGATGTAATAGGGGCTGTTTTTCAAATTTCCATCCCCCTTTAACAAGGGTTAGGCCTAAAGCAGCGGCTTGGATCCAAGCGCTGAAACTAGTTGCTAGTGCAGTGCTGACAGCTCCCCACTTTAGAATAAACACAAACAAGCTATTGAGCATCACGTGGATGAAAATAGTGGCTATTGTGATTTGACTTGCTCTACGGAAATCTTTTTTTGCATAGAGAACGGCAAAAAATAGCAGCACAAGTGTAGAAGGAATTAGGCCAATGCCGTAGGCCCATAGACAAAGACTGGTTTTGGCAACTGCAAAATCTGAAAAGTGGCCTCTTCCATAAATCAGATCAATGCTAGGTGCGCCTAAAAAAATAAGGGCACCTGTGCAGGGAATCATCACAGTCAATATCCGTTTGCGACTCAAAGAAAAAATCGTCTGCGCCTCCTTCTCATTTCCAGAGCTAATGGCGCGGGATAAAGCAGGCACTATGGTACTAACACACGCCATTCCGAAAATAGCTAAAGCTAGCTGCTCGAGCCGGATGGAGTACCAGAGATAAACGGGTCCTTTAAGATCTGCATGACGGGCAAAAAGGGCATCTAAAAAGCCATTAATCTGTGTGGCGCCAACAACAATCATTCCAAATCCAAAGGCCTTGATAAGCTGTTTGATATCTGGGGAAAGTTGCCAGTGATGGCAAAGCCATTCTTTTATCCTTCCTTTGATATTTTTAGCAGTTAAAGGGAAGGTGATCAGCCACTGCAAAAAAAATCCTAGAGCGACCAGTTTGGAAAGTCCAATCATTGCAACGATGGGTTCTGCATGCCTAAAATAAAAAGCGCCTCCAATCCAAATCATGTTACATACAAAAGGGGCAACACTGGGCAGAAAAAAAGAATCAAAGCATTGCAATACTGAAATGTTGAGTCCATATAAACAAATAAAAATAAGACCTGGAAGCATCCAGGCAGTCAATTGGATCACTTGCAGGTTATCAGAAGAAAGTGGACTAAAATGCAAAAAAAAGAGCAGCGCCGTTTCAGAAAAAAGAGTGATAAAAATCAGCAAAATAAGGAGCAAAAAGCTTATTTTTCTAAAAAAATGGGATGCGCCGGCAGCATCTTGGACACGCAGCCCTTCAAAGTGTGGAATAAGGACTGATTGCAATGGTCCTTCCCCAAGCAATCGCCTAAACAAATTAGACAAACGGAACGCAATCATAAAAGCAGCTACTGCAGGATGGTCACCAAAAGCAAAGGCCATGGCAAGATCTCTTCCCAATCCACTGATACGACTCAGCAATGTCCCAGAAAAAAATCGTTTGATCAATAAAGAGTGAGTAACCATTGCACTTATTTTATCTAAACGGTAATTAATAAATTATGATAATCCACCGCCTTCCCAAAAAGAGTTTAGGCGTTTTTGCCCTTGCAATGATCAATGTGGCAGCCATCTGCGGCATTAGAAATTTGCCTACACTTGCAGAAACTGGCTTCACCTCCCTTTTTTACATGCTCCTGGCTGGACTTATCTTTTTTATCCCTTCTGCGCTTGTGTGTGCAGAATTAGCATCGGGTTGGGCCAAAGCCGGCGGAATCTTTGCATGGGTTAAAGCAGCTTTTGGCCAGCGCACAGGTTTTTTAGCTGTTTGGCTGCTCTTGATTCA
>CAYSQP010000155.1:0-2520 GCA_964433285.1 uncultured bacterium
TTCTTTATATCAACCGCTCTGCGAAAGTTGTGAAAGGGGGAAGGAAATTTAGCTTTTCCGCGCTTGTCTTGATTGGAGATGGCCAAGGCCATATTGGGCTTGGATTTGCAAAAGCTAACGAAGTTTCTGATGCGATTAAAAAAGGGACTGAAGCGGCACGGAAAAATGTGCTTACATTCCAATTACAAGATTCCACCATTCCACATGAAGTAACAGTTGAATGGGATGGAGCGCGCGTGCTTTTAAAGCCGGCTCCTGAAGGAACAGGCGTGATTGCAGGTTCTAAAGTGCGTGCCGCACTTGAGCTTGGTGGTGTGAAAAATGTCGTGGCAAAGAGTTTTGGATCAAATAACCCACTCAATCAGATTCGCGCGACGATTTTAGCTTTAGAAAGTCTTCGAAGCCGTAACGAGGTTCTTGAAACAAGAGGGCTATTATGATTACTTTATCTTCACTGAAAAATAGCCATCGCCCGATGAAAAAGGTACGCCGTGTTGGCCGCGGGACTGGCTGCAAACGTGGAAAGACGTGCGGCCGCGGAGGCAAAGGCGATTCTGCCCGCTCTGGATACAAAAAACGGTATGGCCATGAAGGGGGCCAGATGCGCCTTTATCGCAAACTCCCTGTGCGCGGATTTACACGTGGACTTCACTTAAAGCCAACTGTATCCATCAATTTGGGCCAAATTGACGCGCTTTATAGCGATGGTGAAGTGGTCAATTTAAAAACTTTGCGGGAAAAAGGCTTTGGACCTCGGGAAGCACCTGGTGGTCTTAAAATTTTAAGCGGTGGAGAGCTGAAAAAAAAGGTCTCTATCGAGGCTTCCCATTTTTCAAAAATGGCAAAAGCGAAATTGGAAAAAAGCTCAATTTCATCAGCGAAACGTAAATGATTAATGGTTTGCTCCGCATTCTCTCTGTACCAGAGCTGAAAGCTAAAATTTTTTTTACGCTTCTCATGCTTGTGCTTTGCCGCATCGGCGCTTATATCCCAGTGCCTGGTGTTAATGGAGCGGCAGCCGCTGATCTTTTCCGCTATGCTACAGGCGGCAGCCAAAATCTATTCCAGTTGATGGATGTCTTCTCTGGCGGCGCTTTTGCCCAGATGACCATCATTGCACTTGGCGTCATGCACTACATCTCTGCTTCCATTATTTTGCAGCTAATGACCGCGCTTATTCCCTCTTTGCAACGTGAAATGAAAGAGAACCCTGATGTGGGCAGAAGAAAAATTGGGAAATGGACCCGTCTTTTGACAGTAGGACTTGCTTTTTTCCAAGCGGGACTTTTCGCACGCTATGCCATTACGCTCAATGCCTCTAATCCAGGAATTATCGTCGGGGAAATTTTTGATGTGCAAGCCTTTGGAGTTTCCTGGCTTTTTTACTTAACGGTTATGATCGCTATGACAGCAGGAACCATGCTGCTTATGTGGATTGGAGAGCAGATCACTGAAAGGGGGATCGGAAACGGCATTAGCTTAATTATCACAGTTGGCATCCTATCCTCTTTACCGTCAACTTTTGGTACGATCATCCGTCAGCTTAACTTAGATTCTCAAGAAGTGGGTCAAATGACCTTTTCTTCGCTTGTTGTTTTATGTGCTGTTTTTGTTTTTATCATCATTGGCACCATTTTGATTATTCAGGGACAAAGAAAAATCCCACTGCAATATGCAAGAAGAGTCGTTGGAAGGCATGAAGTGCAAGGGGGAAGTGCGCATATCCCTCTAAAAATTAACTATGCGGGAGTGATTCCTGTGATTTTTGCCTCCTCGCTTTTGATGTTTCCTGCAACCATTGGCCAGTTTGTTGGAAGAGGCAACTGGATTGGTCAAGTGGCGAATTGGCTCTCTCCTGGCTCAATGGGGTATATCTTCTTTTATTCGCTTCTGATCATCTTTTTTACCTACTTCTGGACGGCGACCCAATTTCACCCTGAACAGATTGCCTCTGATATGAAAAAAAATGGCGCTTTTATCCCTGGAATCCGCCAAGGAAAACCGACCCAAGATTTCCTTGAGGCGACCATGAACCGCATCACCTTTGCCGGAGCCATGTTTTTAGCTTTGATTGCAATACTTCCTACCCTGGTAGGAAAAATTTTGGGAGTAGACCCCAATATCACCTATTTTTTTGGAGGGACCTCCCTTCTCATTTTAGTGGGTGTCATTCTGGATACAACCAAACAGATTGAGTCCCATCTGTTAATGAAACGATATGAGGGATTTATGAAGAGAGGAAGAGGTTAAATAAAATTTTAAACTTTCAACCATTAGCGATTTAGAGTATACTGTTTGAATTAAACGTTTTTTTCTGCTAAATTTTTTCTGCATTTTGATACAAAGGATCGAAAAATATGCAAAGAGTGATAGTAATTGACATACCGGACAACAAAAAACTAGAGAATCGTCTGATCGATATATATGAAGTTAGTCTTCCTCTGACGAAACAAAACCATAAAACACCGAGTACAAACATAGCTCGTCTCGCAAGGGACTTAACCGAGAATAAAATTCGAA
>CAYSQP010000156.1:0-2485 GCA_964433285.1 uncultured bacterium
CTGCTAAAAACTGTCTAAAAGCAACTCCCTTTCTTTCTAGAGAGCCGATAAAAAGCTCCACATCGCGGATGGATTGGATAAGTACATCAACCTGATCTGCTGGTAATAGATCATTGTGCCCCACAAGACGAATAAAAATATCACTTGTTCCCAATTTTAAAAGATAGTCATCCATCTCCTTTTCACTGTGGATATAGCGCTTTACCTTTTTCCTTGTCACACGGTAAAGAGGAGGTTGCGCAATGTAGATATAACCCCCTTCTAAAAGAAGCGGCATATGTCGATAGAAGAATGTCAGAAGCAGCGTGCGGATATGCGAACCATCCACGTCAGCATCTGTCATAATGATCACTTTATGGTAGCGCAGCTTTTCAATATTAAAATTATCCCCAATCCCACAACCAAAAGCCGAAACCATGGCACCCACTTCCGTATTCTGCAAAATCCTCTGCAATCGTGCCTTTTCTACGTTTAAGATCTTACCACGAATGGGCAAAATAGCTTGGAAACGGCGATCTCTACCCCCTTTTGCTGATCCTCCCGCAGAATCTCCTTCAACAATATAAATTTCACAAAGAGCAGGATCTTTCTCTTGACAATCCGTTAACTTTCCTGGGAGCCGAGCACTATCTAAAGCTGTTTTTCTTAAGGTTAGTTCACGTGCTTTGCGTGCCGCTTCGCGCGCCTCTGCTGCGATAATGGCCTTTTCAATAATCAGTTTAGAAACTTGGGGATGCTCTTCCAAAAAGGTACCGAATTCCTCCCCTACAATCTGCTGGACAATCGATCCCACATCGCTATTGCCCAGTTTTTGCTTAGTTTGCCCTTCAAACTGCGGATTGGCAACTTTACAAGAAATGACAACAGTAAGACCTTCGCGTAAGTCATCTCCTGATACTGCCATTTTCTCAACTTTGCTCACCTGATGGGCTTTCACATACTGATTGAAAGCACGTGTCAAAGCCGTTGAAAAACCGGTCACATGCGTACCACCTTGGCGCGTGGCGATATTGTTGACATACGCAAGGAGATTCTCCGTATAAGAATCATTCCATTGCATGGCCAGCTCCACTTCAATCGGCCCATCATCCCCTTCTCTGACTCCATGGATATAGATCGGTTTTGGGAAGAGCGGCAATTTATTTTCATTTAAGTAAGCGATAAATGAAACAAGTCCACCCTCATAGAAAAAACTCACAGGCGGATGCTGATCATCCCGCTCATCGGTAAAATGGATTTTGATGCCGCGATTTAAAAAAGCAAGTTCACGCAGCCGTTTGAGCAAAATATCATAGTCAAATGAGGTGATCGAGAAAATCGAATCATCAGGAAGAAATGTCACCTTCGTTCCTGTTTCGGAAGATTCGCCAATTGCTTTTAAAGAAGAAACAACTTTGCCTTTGGCAAAATCCATCTCGTAAACCTTGCCATTTTGCTTTACTTCCACATGCAATTTTTTGGAAAGCGCATTAACGCAAGAGACCCCAACGCCATGCAAACCGCCGGAGACTTTATACGTTTTTTTATCAAATTTTCCGCCGGCATGCAAAATGGTCATGACCACTTCAACAGCAGAAATATCGCGCCCCTGTTTTTGCGATTCTTTTTCATGTTTCCCAACAGGAATGCCCCGTCCATTGTCAATCACCGTGCAGGAGCCATCTTTGCGCAAAATGACAGAAATTTCCGTGCAAAATCCAGCTAAAGCCTCGTCGATGCTATTATCCACCACTTCGTAAACAAGCTGGTGCAAGCCTGTAGAATGGGTATCTCCAACGTACATGCCCGGCCTTTCGCGCACAGCTTGAAGACCTTCTAAAACGGTAATCGCACTTGCATCATATCCTTGATCTTGCGTCATTGTTGTCATACCTTAAATTTGCTCCTCATTAACCCATGCAGAATCGGATTTCTTGTATGGTCCAGGAAGGAAATTTTTCCCTTAACAATTTTAACAATCTTGGTTTTTCATATTGCGTTAGTTGGCTTAAAATACTCGAATTTTTCACCTTTACAGTTAAAATACCATCGACAAAAGAAACAGCTTTGGCAACAGAAGCCCATTGTTCCCCCACTATAAGCGGCCATGCAGATAAGATTTGTTGGGGAGAATTGTGCTGCAATCCATCTACTTTTTTCATTAAAAAAGGAAGCAGCGTTTTAAGTTCAATGACTGGAGATTCTGTCGCTTTTCTATACGCCATATTTGATGTCAGCCTCTTAGCCACTATATTTGATAAGTGTGAAAACCGCAAGCACACAAAATCGGCTCTATTTTAGCATAAATGATACAGAAAATCGATTCTAATTTGGATATTTCTGCAGCTTCCTGTATACTCTTGGCAACAATTGTAAAAACCACTATTTAAAATTTATGTTTAAGTCAAAAAAAATTAGAAATATCGCCATTATTGCTCACATTGATCATGGAAAAACAACTCTATTAGATGCTTTGCTCAAGCAATCTAATCTCTTCCGAGATAAT
>CAYSQP010000157.1:0-2476 GCA_964433285.1 uncultured bacterium
AAATGGTCCATTTATGTTTCCTGTAAAAAATGGGTTAAGAGGGTACACATATCATAATAATCTTGGCAGGCCATGGCTTCTCGTGCGGCATGCATGGAAAGTTGCGGGCAGCCAATATCTACTGTACTAATGCCTTGTTGCGCTGCAAAAATCGGTCCCACTGTAGAACCTGAACCGATATCAGAACGATTCACATAGGATTGGTAGCGGATACCCAGCTTATGGCAGAGTAGTACAATAGGCGCTGCGCTTTCTGCGTGCGACATATAGCGGCGAGAGGCCTGGTATTTGATCACAATCCCTTTTCCTAAAGGCGCATGGTGTTGCGGATCATATTTTTCTTTGTAATTGGGGTTGAATGCTTGGGCCATATCCACAGAGATGCAAAGAGAATTGTGCTTAAGTAGGTAAACCTCTTCTTTATCCATTTTGTAATAGTGAGCAACCCGGTCTAAAATTTCGGTAAAAAAAGGCGATTCTGCTCCTATGTCAGTGCTAGATCCAATCTCTTCATGGTCATAAAAAACAGCTATTTGCAAAAGATCGGTTTGATTTTTTTGTGCATTGCCAAGGGCTGCAAGTGCAGCATGGGCGCTTGCTAAATTATCCAGGCGATAGGAGGCGATCATTTCATTGGATCCCCCAATAAATTTACTTGGTTCTAAAGGAGTCAGAAAAAGATCAAAGCTCACAAGCAAATGAAACGAGAAATGGCGCTTCAAAACCGTTTCTAGATAGGTTTTGTTAAATCCTTCTTCAGAAAGTGCAGCAATGGGAACAAGATGGTCCTGTTTATTGAGTAGTAATCCCTTTTCACTTGAATCTTTATCCAGATGAGGCGGCAAAAAGGGGATATAAAGAGGAGCGTCATCGATAAAAATAAGCTCTTCATGGAGATGTTGATTTGCATCTAATGCCACCACTTTGCCTGCAATGGCTAAATCTCTTCCAAGCCAAGAGGCTAAAATCGGACTTCCATAAGTCTCTACACCAAGTAGCGTCATATTTTCTTTTTGGATCTCAGGAACTGGTTTAATTTTGAGGGCAGGGCTATCGGTATGTGTGGCAATAATGGATGCTTTTTTTGGTTTATGTTTGGGAAGAGAAAATCCGCACAAAGAGCCGCCGCGAGCTACAAAATAGCTTTTGCCTGCTTCTAGGTTCCATTTTTCATTTTCAGCAAGGGGAATAAAATCCAACACAGCAAGACGATTGCCCATCTCTTGTGCCGCATGCCAGGAAGTAGGTGACGCATCGAGGAAGGTGCGGAAATCTTCAATTAAGTCTGACATGGTCTGAGTTCTTTGATTCCTCCCAAATATTTGTGTAGCACAAGGGGTAATTTTATACTGCCATCTTCCTGTTGATTATTCTCTAAAAGAGCGACCATAAGGCGGGATGTTGCAAGGCCAGAACCATTAAGGGTATGGACAAATTCTGGCTTTTCTTCTTTCACTTTGTAGCGCACATTGGAGCGGCGCGCTTGAAAATCGGTGCAATGGGAAATGGAGGAGACTTCATAGTAACGATTTTGCCCAGGCAAAAACACTTCTACATCTAATGTTTTGGCAGCGGCAAAAGACATATCGCCGGTTACAAGGTTCATCACTCGATAATGTAAATTTAAACCTTGTAAGATCTCTTCGGCACTCTCTAGCATTTCGGCAAGCAGCGCATCACTTTGATCCGGCAGGGTAAAAGCAAACATCTCCACTTTATTGAACTGGTGGGTACGGATCAGCCCGCGCTCTTGAGAGCCTAAAGCGCCTGCCTCTCTGCGGAAACAGGGGGTATAGGAAGCATATTTCAGCGGAAGATCATCGCTATTAATAATTTCATCATAATGCAGTCCCATGAGTGCTGCTTCGGCAGTGGGGATTAGGTAGAGATGGTAATCATCATCCTGGATTTTAAATAGCTGGCTTTCAAATTTGGGTAAGTGCGCAGAGCCGAATACAATTTCAGGGCGAACAAGCAAAGGTGGAAGCCAAAATTTAAATCCATTTTCTACGTGGATATCGATCATATAATTTAAAAGGGCCCATTCTAAAAGCGCCCCTTTGCCTTGGTAAGCGCTCCAGTGGCTACCAGAGATTTTCGCGGCTCGTTTAAAATCAAAAAGATGGAGTTTTTCATTGAGCTCAACATGATTTTTGACCGGAAAAGAAAAATGGGGCTTTTCGCCAAATGTTTTAATGCACACATTGTCTTTAGGATCTTGAGATTCCTTCACATCTTCCATGGGAAGATTGGGGAGCATCGCAAGCTGATTGTGCAAACTTTTTTCCTTTTCAGAAAGCTCATGGTCTAAGTGTCCAATATCTTCATGAGAATGGCCCACTTTTTGGAGTAGCTCGGACACATCATGGCCTTGTCTTTTTTTCTTGCCAATTTCTTTCGAAATCTGATTTCACGTGCTTTTTCATTCATAAACCCTACCTTTTAGCTTGGAAATTAATTTATATAATTTTAGAAA
>CAYSQP010000158.1:0-2430 GCA_964433285.1 uncultured bacterium
TTGTATGCTCTTTTTGTATAGTGGTCATGGTTGCCAGGCAAGGTAATGACTTGCAGGCCTTTGTTTTTTAGCTCTTCTACAAATGTTTTCCCAATTAAAAACTCTTCTTTGTGTGAAGTGGTGGAAATATCTCCTGAAATCAGCACATGGGTAATATTCTGCTCTTTAAAAAGATTTTTTAGTGAGATGAGTCTATCGTGGGCAAAATGATTCTTCCTAAAAAGCACCGAATTTAAATTTCCCAACCATCTTTTAGAAAAAATCTGGGCAGGATTAAAAGAGGGAGCACTAAAATGCAAATCGGAAATATGAGCTAGTTTGATCGCTTCCATCTCTTCCCATTGTATCAATTATAGGGCAATTATACCATTTATCAAAAATAAGGTTTAGAAGTGCGCAGCGTATTTTTCCGAGGACCAAAGCCTGGAGCTCGCAGGCAATTTGAGTAACGTTTTCAAGAGCGAAGGCGAAGGCCCGCAGGTAAAAGACGCCCGCAATTCTGAAGTTTAATTTTGATATAATGGTATTATTTCCTTTTTAAAAATTTCTTTGTAAAAGATTGATTTTGAACGATATTTTGCATTTTTAAATTTTTATCCCACTTTGCCGATTCAGGGTGGACATGGGCAGGAGGAGAATCACGCCCTTCCACCTGGCCAGGGGTCGTGCGCTTAGAGTGGGTATGGTAAGAAGTTGTTTTAACCTTCTTTTTAATCTCCATTCTTTTTAATTCAGAGCGGATGAGCGCCTTGTCTTTTAAGCGGAGTTTAGAAGGGTATTTCTTTAAAAGCAGTTCTGCATTTATATCATCAGTTGTTGGCAGGGGTTCTTTTTTTGCAAAACTATTTTGTCCAAGCCGCACTGTTTTATTCATCTTTCTGCGCACCCGTGCATCGAGCGCTTTTCGATTCTTATTCATATTTGTCAAAATAGGCTTTAACAGAAATAGTTTGCAACTTTTTTAGGAGAAATCAAAATACGCCACCAATTTTCCCTGATTTTACTCGGAACCCAAAGAGGGGGAGTCAGAACAACTCCTGGATGCCACCCTGGGCGCCACAGCTGCATCAGTTGCGCATTATCGGCAAGGATCACAGTAGCAAGACCTAAATTAGAAGCAAGATGGCCTAAAAGAGAATCATTGCCAATGAGTGCTTCAGATTCAAAAAGAAAAGCAGCCAAAGCATCTAATGTTGCAAATGCTTGCAGCTCAAAAGGCAAAAAATCCCACTCTTTTTTTTCATCCAAACTCACGACAAAAACGATCTTAAATCCTTTTTTTTCCAACAGATGTGCTACTTTTATAAATCGATGCGCTGACCAATTTTTTGATATCAGGCTGCTTGTTGGATGAATCACAACTCTTTTTTTATAGCGCTTATGTTCGCGATCACTTGGAGGGCGAAGCCCATTATCTTTAGAAGCAGAAATACCCAGTAAGAGCGCAATGCTATTTGCCACATTATCGGCCATGGGAAGGCTAGCATCAAAGACCTGATCGAGTTTTGAAAGGGAAGCATGCTTATAGGCATGATAAGTCGGGTAGAAAATAGAGAGCTTTTCCCGCGCACTTCCAATCAAGTCTGCAATGGAATTTGAATTATCATTTTGCGCGATGATGAGATCAAAGCAGCTAGTCTTAAGATTTTCTTTTTTTTCAAATTGATGACCTGAAAACCAGTTTTGCAATTCTTTAAGTTTCTCGTGGAAAGTGACCACCTCATAACCGTGCAGCAGAAGCTGATGAGAGGCAACCATCATCAAAAGGGCATCCCCGATGCCCTTTGACGGAATGACAGCGGCTCTTTTACCCTTTTTCATCTTCAGCTGCGTTTCCAATCAGCGCTTCAGAAAGTAGCACAACACCTGCGGCCGACGCAGCAAATTTCAAGCTGTTTTTGACTACTTTAAGCGGATCCATAATGCCACTTTTTTGCAGATCTTCAATCTGTTCTGAATGGACATTAAAACCAAAAGTCTCTCCTTGAGAGATCACCTTTTCCAAGTAGATAGAACTATCAAAACCGCTATTGGCTACTAATTGTTTAAAAGGAGTTTCGCATGCTTTTAAGACAGTTGTTGCACCAATGAGTTCTCCAGAGCTAAGCTTTAATTTCTCTACAGTACGACTTGCTCTTAAAAGGGCAATGCCGCCGCCTGGCACAATCCCATCTTCAATGGCAGCGCGTGTTGAGTTTAAACTATCTTCAAACATCTGCTTTTTCTGTTTCATTGCAGGCTCTGTGGGCGCGCCAACACGGATTACAGCTACACCGCCGCTGAGTTTTGCTTTGCGCTCATCCAGTTTTTCTTTGTCGTAACTACTAGTGGATGCTTTGCTTTCATTTTCAATCTGTTTAATGCGATTTTGGATAGCTTCTGCTTCTCCTTTTCCACTCACAATGGTCGTATTGTCTTTTGTGATGAGAA
>CAYSQP010000159.1:0-2412 GCA_964433285.1 uncultured bacterium
GCCAAATAGTACGGTCTACCTTGGGGATTTGGCGTAAAATTGTTGGCGGTCTTTTGATTGTGCTCTGTACCTTTGGTGGGATGCTTACAATCGCTATTAAAAATTTTGATCAACTCAATGACCCGTTTGGCCACCTTCCTGGATGGGTTAATAATTCTAAGGGAAATGGGCGGTTTGCAATCGACTTCCCCAAAGATCCTGAACTGCAAACCAAGCAGCTTGATGTTCCCAAAGCCGGGCAAACAATCGACTACCAGGAATATAGTGTTGATGCCAAAGATCTGAATTATTCTGTGAGTTACGTCGATTTTCCCAGCAAGTGGAGGCTTCTTGGATCCAGTACACTGCTCAAAAAATCGTTAGAGCTTTTTGTAGAGCATGACAAAGAACCGCAACAACTCATTAGCCATAGCCTTACGACGCATAAAAATCATCCAGCGATTGATTTTATCATTGAAAAAGAAGAGCAGCTTATCCATGGGCGCCTTGTTTTAGTGGGAACAACGCTTTATAAGCTTGCAGTGGCCTATCCTTCTGATGTGGAAGAAAAGATACGACACGAGGCTTTTTTGAACTCTTTTGAAGCTAAAATCATAGCACATTCTTTAGAATCAACTCCCGATATAAAGCCATCTTCTGCACCATAAAGTAGAGATTATGGAGAGTTGCCAGACTTAAGGCAGAGAGCTCCTTTGCTTTAAAAAGGTGGTGCAAATAGGCAAGGTGGTAATGGCTGCATGTCGGGCAAACACATCCAGTTTCAATCGGTTGATACTTCTGTGCACATTCTGCTTTTGTGATTTTAAGCGGGCCCTCTTTAGTAAAGAGGATCCCGTGGCGCGCTGCACGGGTAGGATAACTGCTATCAAATGTATCGATACCAAGGGGAATACAGGCATCGATCGATTCTAAATCGCCGATTCCTAAAAGATGGTTAGGTTTATCTTGTGGCAGGTAGGGTAGGGTAGGGCCTAACATATCTACCATCTCTTGTTTGGTTTTTCCCATGCTGCCTCCGATAGCAAAGCCATCAAAGGGTAAATGTGTTAAAAATTGGCAGCTTTGTCTGCGAAAATCTAAATCTACACCCCCATGCACAACAGCATAAATGGCTTGATTGTTGGGGTTTTTAAGATGAAATTTTAGCGATCTTTCTTCCCACCTGTGCGTGCGGTCAAGGGAGCGCTTCAGTGATTCTTTTTTCACATGATAAGGGGGAAGTTCATCAAACGCGATAATGATATCGGCGCCAAGATCTTTTTGTGCTGCTATTGAACTTTCGGGGGTCAGCAAGATTTTAGAACCATCGCGGTAGGAGCGAAAGAGTACTCCTTCTTCATTAATTTTTAAGACAAGCTCCTTGCTTTTTTTAGTTCCTTTGCTTTTCAGCTCATCGGCCACAGAACCATAGGCAAGGCTAAAGACTTGAAAGCCGCCTGAATCTGTGATAATCGGCATTTTTCTATGGATAAAGTCATGCAAGCCGCCGGCATTTTTCACCACTTGGGTGCCTGGCTGAACAACAAGATGGTAGGTATTGCAGAACATCAGTTGCAGCCCGATTTTGGATAGTAGCACATTATCGAGAGCTTTGATGGTTCCATTTGTTCCTACAGCGACAAAATTGGGAGTGTCGATGATGCCATGCGGCGTATGGATTTTCCCAACGCGCGCTCTTGATTTTTTGGATTGATGGACGAGTTCAAATTTAAACCCCATGTGCAATCAACCTTCTTGAAAAGAGAGTAATCGGGGTTAAACTTAAAATAATGAGGAACTTAATCAGAAAACTAAACAGCATAATTTGAGGGAGTGATTCCACAATGCCGTAGAGGCCAAAAAAGCTAAAGATAATCGTATCGATCAATTGGCAGAGGATCAGGGAAAAGTGGCTGCGGTATGTGAGATGGAGCTTTGGGCCGATTTTTTTAAAAAAATAAAAGAGGGATAGATCTAATTTTTGCACAAGAAAGAATGCAGCTAGGGAGACAAAGAGCAGCTTGGGCGAGACAAAAAGAATCAAAGCATAGGCAGCATCTGTTCTATCTTGAGCCGTTGGCTGATAGAGCAGATGGATCTGGGACATTAAAGCGAAAAAAAGAAGAATAAAAAAACAGATTTTTAATGCTAGCTTACAGGGCTGCTTTCCAAAATATTCACGCAATAAATTCAAGCAGAGGATACTGCCGATAGCAAACGCGTCGCTACAGGTGACATGGAGTCCAAAGATGGAAGTCTGTTTTAAAACAAATAAATTGGCAAGCAGAGCTTGTAGTCCTACTAAGGCGATCAGCGCTTCTTTGCCTATTTTCAAGGCCCCAAAAGAAAACAGGATAATGAGCAAGATCTGCAAGAGCAAAATGGATTCGTTCATAGAGGGATATATCTTACTCTATGAACCTATCCGCAAAG
>CAYSQP010000160.1:0-2411 GCA_964433285.1 uncultured bacterium
CAGGCTGGATCAGCATGGCACGGATCGTCCGTGGTCAGATTTTGCAAGTCAAACAGCTTGATTTTGTCAAAGCTGCCGAAGCAGCAGGAGCCAGCCGATTTAGAATTCTATGGCACCATCTGATCCCCAATAGCATGGGCCCGATCATTGTGACTGTGACTTTGACAATCCCGACCGCTATTTTTGCTGAAGCTTTTTTAAGTTTTCTGGGTTTGGGTGTGCAAGCCCCCATTGCCAGCTGGGGAACAATGGCTAATGACGGCCTTTCTGCTCTTCGCTACTACCCTTGGCGGCTTTTTTTTCCTGCCCTTTTTATCAGTTTGACCATGCTCAGCTTTAACCTTCTTGGAGATGGTCTTAGAGACGCTTTTGACCCCAAATTACGTGTATGAATTTATTAACTGTAAAAAACCTTAAAGTCTCTTTTAAATTACAAAAAAGGAAGCTCCATGCTGTGCGCGATGTCTCCTTTATCTTAAAAGAAGGAGAAATTTTAGGCATTGTCGGTGAATCGGGTTGCGGTAAGAGTGCCATGGCAAAAGCACTTGTTAAACTTCTCCCAGACTCTGCACTCATTTCCGGATCAGTTGTCTACCAAAATAAAGATCTGATTTTGCTCAGTGAAAAACAGATGCAAAAAGTGCGCGGTAAGCAGATTGCCAGCATCTTCCAAGATCCGGTCACATCGCTTAACCCAACGCTTACTATTGGCACACAAATCATTGAAGGCTACTTACGCCACCAAATTGCCACTCAAAAAGAGGCAAAACAGTATGCCCTTGAACTTTTAGAGCTCGTAGGGATTCCCCACGCTAAAGAGAGGATTAATGAGTACCCACATACTTTAAGTGGCGGCATGCGTCAAAGAGTGATGATTGCCCTTGCGCTCGCCTCTAAACCTAAAATCTTGATCGCGGATGAACCGACAACAGCGCTTGATGTGACTATCCAGGCCCAGATCCTTGATTTAATGAAAAAAGTTAAAGAAAAAACAGAGACAAGTATTATTTTGATCACCCATGATTTGAGTGTTGTGGCCAGTTTTTGCGACCGTGTTTTGGTGATGTATGCGGGCAAAATTGTAGAAGATGCGCGCGTCGAAAAACTGTTTGATTTTCCAGGCCATCCTTACACAAAAAGGCTATTAGAATCGATCCCGCGCCTCGATATGCAGAAGGATAAACCATTGACACCGATCGAAGGATCGCCCCCTGATTTAACACAACTTATAAGTGGCTGTGCCTTTTGCAGCCGTTGCACAAATCCAATGAAAATTTGCGCTTTAGAAGATCCCCCTTTAAAAGAAGTTGGAGCAGAGCATAAAATTGCTTGCTGGCAACAGTTGAGGGATTGTGGAGAGACGTCCGCTCTTTGAACTAAAAAAGTTAAAAAAGTACTTTTCTAAAGGAGAGCAGCTTTTAAAAGCTGTCGATGATGTTTCTTTTGATATCTTCCCCAAAGAGACACTTGGTCTTGTTGGAGAAAGCGGCTCTGGCAAATCCACACTTGCTCGCACTCTTTTGCGTATTTTTGAGCCCACTTCGGGTTCTATTCATTTTGATCAAAAAAATCTCCTCGATTTAAGCCAGCCGCAGTTAAAGCAATTTCGCAAAGAGACAGGATTTATTTTTCAAGACCCTTATGCCTCTTTAAATCCACGCATGACCGCGGAAGAGATCATTAAAGAGCCGCTGGATATTCATCACATCGGAGATAAAAAACAGCGTGCAGAAAGAGTCAAAGAACTAATCCACTTAGTTGGACTGCGGGATGGACAGCTGTCTCGCTTTCCCCATGAGTTCAGCGGCGGCCAAAGACAAAGGCTAGGGATTGCAAGGGCTATTGCTGCAAATCCCCGCTTTATCATCTGTGATGAAGCAATTTCCGCGTTAGATGTCTCTGTCCAAGCGCAGATTATAAATCTTCTTAAAAAACTTCAAAATGAGATGGGCCTGACATTTTTATTTATTTCACATGATTTGCGTGTTGTGAAATATCTTTCCGATCGAGTTGCAGTGATGTATCTGGGACATATTGTAGAGCTAGCAGATGCAGTATCTCTCTATCAAAATCCGCTTCATCCCTATACACAAGCTCTTCTTTCGGCGATTCCTATTCCAGATCCAAAAGTCGAGCAAAAAAGAGTCCGCATCGTGTTAAAAGGAGAAGTACCAAGCCCTTTAAATCCTCCAAAAGGGTGTGTATTTTCAACCCGTTGTCCGAATGCCACTGCAACATGCCATTTAGTTTCCCCAGAGTGGCGGGAAATAAAACCTAACCATTTCGCAGCGTGTCATCTTTATTCCTCTTAATAACGTGCCCGTGCCCGTGTGCGTGCCCTTGCCCGGCTAATTCAAAAGATAAGTTGGGAAGAAGAAGAAGATCGGGCACGGGCACGTTAAGAAAAGAGG
>CAYSQP010000161.1:0-2404 GCA_964433285.1 uncultured bacterium
GCCTTTTTTCTTTTTAGTTCTTTCCTTTAAAATCGGGCACAAGCCCGATTTTAAACAATTATGCAACAAAGCCGTTCGCTGCCCCAAAAAAGTTCTGTGTCTCTGTGGCTAATTTTTTGACTTAAAGAAGAGCTAGTGCTTTTGGGAGCTGAAAATAGACATTTTCTTCGGTTAAGATGACATCTTCTACTTCTGTCACACCAAGATGACGCAAATGCTGGATACAGCGCTGAACCACATCCTCAGGAGTAGATGCCCCTGCCGTCATGCCAATCACTTTGACATTTGCAAGCCAATCTGGATCGATTTCATTTTCATCATTGATCAGATAAGCTTTCACTTTGCGCAGCTCTGCCACTTCACGCAGGCGATTAGAATTGGAACTTTTTTTATCCCCGACCACAAGCACAAGGTCAGCCATATCGGTAATTTCCCGCAGCGCCATTTGGCGATTTTGTGTCGCATAGCAGATCGATGAACTAGCAAGAGTTTCAATCTGGGGATATTTTGCAATGAGCGCATCGGTCATCTCTTTGACATCATCCAAACTTAAGGTCGTTTGCGTGATATAGAATAGTTTCTGCTCTTTAGAAAAAGAAAGATTGGCCACATCTTCTACGGATTCGATAATGGTCGTAGCCTCGGGCGCTTCCCCTGCCGTTCCAATGATCTCCACATGGTTGCGATGGCCAATTAAAATAATTTTGTAACCCTTTTGACTATATCTTTTGACGGCAGAATGGACTTTGGTTACAAGACCACAAGTGGCATCGATTTCAATCAGGTTTCTTTCTTTGGCTTTTTGGCGCACTTCAGGCGAAACTCCATGGGCAGAATAGATCAGGCGAAAACCTACGGGCACATCTTCTAAATCTTCAATAAAGATGGCCCCTTTTTTCTTTAAATCTTCGACAACATGACGATTATGGACAATTTCATGCTTGACGTAGATGGGAGGCCCCCAGATCTCTAAAGCCTTTTCAACTGTTTGGATCGCCCGTTCAACCCCAGCGCAAAAACCACGCGGTTTGGATAATAAAAGTTTCATTTTTTAATAGTGAAGACCATACAAAAATCGAGGATAAAATAAAATAATTAAAAACTTAATTTACATCGGCAGCGCAGCGAAAACCGCAAGTACGGTTCATACTGCCGGGATTATTGCGATGGCGATGAGCACAGCGCATATCCTCTTTTAAGCTTTTCCAGCAGCCCCCGCGCAATACACGGTAAACTCCTTGCAACGGCCCTTTGGGATTATCAGGCTCCTGAATAGAGATATCATAGTAGTTATAGCTATACCAATCATTGCACCACTCATAGACATTGCCTGCCATATCATAGAGGCCATAATTATTCGGCGGATAGCTCATGACAGCAGTAGTATCAGAGCTAAAGAAATTAGCATGCGAGCGCTCGATATTATCGCCCGTGGGATATTGGGCCCCTTCTATTCCGCCATAAGCGGCAATCTCCCATTCTGCTTCTGTAGGGAGCCTTTTGCCCACCCATTTGGAGTAGGCAATCGCTCCATACCAGGTGATACCGATTACTGGGTGCTTTGCATAGCCTGATTCAATGCAGAGTTTGCCTGCCATTTTTTTAATGCGCGATTCACGAAGACGAATAATATCATTATTATTCACATCTTTCTCGCCGCCCAAAGCCTCTAAAAAGCGGACAAATTGCTCATTACTGACAGGATGGATATCCAATGCAAAAGAAGAAAGGTTAATTGCATGGCGCGGCATCTCATCGCGGCCGCCATTGTTGCTTCCTCGAAAGAAGGCGCCTCCATCAATTACAACCATTTCAGTCAGTAGCGGTTCAACCACTTTAATCTCTTGCTGCTTGGGTGTGTATTTAGCCACCACATTATCAATTTGAAAGATGGAAGCTGGATCAGGCTCATATTCAGGGCGCGCTAGCTCCTGCGGCTTTAAAACTGGTTTTTTAGAATCGGAAATCATTTTGGAATCGTCTAAATGATCTAAAAGATCCAACAGTTTTGCAGGTCGCTCATGAGGATCTTGCTGCAAACAATTTGAGATCAGAAGATCCCAATTAAGATGGCAATCTTTTCTTTTGGCTGAAGGAAAGGTAAAAATCCCTTCCGGAAATTGGCGCATCATAAGGTAATAGGCAAGCACGCCAAAAGCAAAAATATCTGCTTTATAATCGCCAAGGCCAGTTTTTTGCTCGGGAGCTAAAAAAGCAAAGCGCTGGATCAAAGAATGATACTGTGAAAGGTAGGCAGAATAAAAAAATGGAGAGAGCCCAAAATCAGCAATATAAAGCCGCTCTTCACTGCCCACAAAAATCTGGTTTAAATTAAGTCCTAAATGAGCAACAGATCCCTGTCCAAGATTCTGTTCATGAGCGGCATCTAAAGCAGCCGCTATCT
>CAYSQP010000162.1:0-2402 GCA_964433285.1 uncultured bacterium
GCTATGCACGGCGACCCGAAGGAAGATCGATTTGGCGAAGCGGATTGAAGCCCAACAGGGCTGCGGAAGACTTGACAAAGAGCCGGGGGCTCTTTGGATAGCTGAAGCAGTGGGATGCGCCAGGCGCGTCCCGACTGTCTATGGCGCCTTCTTTTTTTAATTTTAATTATGCAACAAAGCCTATGAGTAGCTAAACTTTTTAGACCCTGCTTCATCATGGTTGCCAATTCTGACTCTTAAAAGGCTCCCAGGGGTGATTTTAATGCCACGCGGAATACGCTCACAGGCCCGTGCAAAGCTCTGGTTAAGGTGGGCCCTTTCCACTTCAGCCCCTCGTACATTTGTAAACATCAGCTGATCACGGCTCTTTTCTTTCACATGTAGGGCTAGATCGTAAATAAGATGTTTAGGAAAAACCACCTTTCTTTCTTCAAATTGCACAGCAAAATTCTTTTCATCCAATGCTACTTTTTTAAGTACAATTGTTTGGTCGATTGACGGTGCGCCAAAATAGAGCACTTTTGCAATCAGAGCATCTCTATCGGAAAGCTGCTGGACAAAGTCAAAAAAATATTCGTATTTCACAATCCGCTGCTGGGCACGCCTTCTATCAGGGTCAAATCCAGCAGGTACATAGTCAAAGGTAAAGCGGGCCAAACTATGGGAAAACTGCACATAACATTGGACAAGTTCTTCTTTTTCAAAGGGAGTCCACTCTCGCACACACCGGATATTTTCAATAATCTGCTGATGGCCTTGTTCGCGCAATTTTTCTAAAGTCATATTTTCCCCCTCTGCATCTACAAGAGGAATCAGTTTTTTTTCAATCAGAGTCTCCATCCCTTTGACATATTTATCGCGCCACATCGGGTCATTAAGAATGGTTTGAGTCCAATGGGCAAGCGCAACAGCAACGGGCATATCTGTTAAAAAAATAGAATGAAATTCTTGGAAGCTTTTGCGGATTTTCCGCGTCTCTTCGGTGTATTTATCCAGCAGCTCTTCAATCGAGCGAAGCCGCTCTTTGGGAATCTGTTTTTTGCAACTTTCCCAAAATGAGTCAAATAGCGCGCTATTTTTTTGTACTTCCTCTTGATCCAACATCAGTGGATCGTCTAAGTAAAGATTTTTCATACTGTTAATCACCTGTAGATTTTGTTGGAGATTTTTCTTCCTCTTCTAAAACTTTCTGCACTTCAAAAGAATAGTAGGTGTTGAATTCATGTATTTTTGTCATTTTCATTCCTGCTTGTGCTAAAGCCTTATTGGATATTTTATTATCGCGTGTAGCAATGGCTGTGATTTTGTCTAAAACAAGGGTAGGATGTAACTTGAATTTTTGATGCACTGCCTGAACATATGTTTTAATGACAGCTGCTGTGGCCTCGACGCCATAGTCTTGCCAAAATTCAGAATAGCCATGGCCAAAAAGTTCCACTGCCAATGGAGCTGGCAGCGCACTTTTATCTCTAGGGGATACTCTTTTAAACCCGATGTAGCCTAAAAATGCATTATTTCCAAGTAAGCGAACAGCAAAAACGCTCCATGGATTTTTTCTGCTCCATTTCTTATCCCATCTTTCTATTTTTTCTGTCATCGCTGATATTCTATGCGTGGTCCAATCAGAATATAACAAGCAACAATTCCCAACGTCTGTAGGAGTGATAGGTACAACTTTCAAATTGGTCGTAAAGATTTGTACATCAAGTCGTTTTTCAAATGAAAACTGAATAATAGTATCTCTAGTTTGGCAGGCTATCATAGCTGCCTCCTTAAATGTGCAACCATTATAGCGAAAAGCAAGAAAATGTAAAAAGATTCAAATAAATAAATCGCATTCATTATAGATAAAAGAATGCGGCGCTTCCTTTTTGTGCTACTCATGTTGGCACTTACAATTGGACTGAAAAGTGATCCAAAACAAAAAATCGTGTTTGTTTCCATTCCAAAATCAGGGACCCATCTACTCAAAAAAGCAATCCGGCAGATCACAGGAAATCTACCGATGCATTGGATTGCTATTAATGCTGTTTACCGTTTTGATCCCCACCAGGATTTGGAGTTGCCAATGCCAATTACAGGCGCCCATTTATTTCCAGAAATTGATCTTATTCGGACAGAGTGCTCAAGCCATTATAAAAAAATCCTCATGATCCGCGATCCACGCGATGTGATGGTTTCGTTTATGTATCATCTAGATCAGCAGAAAATATGGGCAGGGAAAAATCAGTTTGATTTTGAGGCATTTGCCAAACTGCCTCTAGATAAACGACTCCAAAAAACGCTTCTGTTTCCCGATGAGTGGCGCAATCCAAAAACCTGTTTTGAAAATGCTGCCAAATTGATGCGCGAGCCTGGAGTATTTATCTTCCGATTTGAAGATTTAATATGACATAAAGGTG
>CAYSQP010000163.1:0-670 GCA_964433285.1 uncultured bacterium
ATAAAATAGGAAAAAAACTTTCAAAAATCAAAGTTTCATTTTATTGAGATAGGTTCATTTCCATCTTATCGGTTGATTAAAACAATTTTTTTATCTGTCGTTGTAGATTTATTTTGGATTTGAAAATAGCTGGTAATATCCAATTTCAAGCCTTGTTCAAAGCGGTCTAAGATATCAGAAGAAAGAAGATTTTTAACGCACTTAGACTGGGCATAAAAGAGTCCAAGTTCACTTAAGCTCTGTTTTTTCCTCAGTGCATCTTCTAGAGAAGATAGATCATGAAAAGGAAGATTTTTACATGCATTCTTAAGCTCTTCTTTGGAATAGAGGACAAAATCAAAGGGGTGGACTGTTTTCCACTCTCCTTCGCCTGTTGCAAATTGCCAACTAGAGAGCTTTTCTTTGCTGATTGCGTTTATTGGCAAAAGAGGGGGCAGCTGCTGGTAAGAAGAGAGATCTTCTGCGCATTGAATATGTGTGCCTAAAGAGAAATAGAGGCCATGGGCGCCTGTTTTTCCTAAGGCTGCAATCGAATCGCTTAAATGGACAAAATCTTTCACAACAAAATGATCATGGGAAAGAAGAAGGTAGGAGCTGCTTTCTAGAGAATGATCATGCAAAATTTTTAAGAAGGTAGATTTAAAGTCACTTGTAGAGATCAAGTGGGCCT
>CAYSQP010000163.1:680-2360 GCA_964433285.1 uncultured bacterium
AAATCTTTTTCAATTTCTTCATACTGCTGCTGAAGATGTTTTGAATGGGGGCAGATCACCGAAATTTTTCCTATATCTTGCACATAGTTATGCAGGGATTCTAAAAGAGCGTAGAGGAAAAGCATATTGCCTGATGAAAAAATCAAAACATCGGCAGAGGGAGAGAATTTTAAAGAAGTTGTTGTTAGCTCCTGCAGGCGGCGATAGGGCTTTTTAGAGCGTACAGCGTCGGCGCACTGTTGTTGGAACTGGAAATTAATACGATGGTCGCTGATGGGATTATTGCGGTTATAGAGATAGAGAGTTTCTTTCATAAATTTCACATGGTGGCCTGACATTTCAAGCATCGGCAGCATAAAGGCCAAATCCCAACCCATAGGAAAGAAGCGTCCGCGGTAGACCAGATCTTCTAAATGGATGGTTTTAAAAAGCGAGGCGTAAAATGTCCTTAAGTGGGTCGTGACCCACTCATGTTTGCGAAAGCTGTTATTTCTTATGACCCATTCTGAAAGCTCTTTGCATCTGACAGGATTTTGCTGATAGGTGGGATAATCAAGGAAATTGCCATAAGTCATCCAAACATTAGAGTCTTGATAGGCTTGGTTGAGGGTCGAGAGTACATGCTCATGGGCTAAAAAATCATCGCCGTCCACCAGCACGACGATTTCATAATCGTGGCAGCGAAAAATGGCATTATAGAGGTTAGCCAGGGCCCCTAAATTTTGCTCATTGCGGATAAGTTCTGTTCTGTGCGTCTGCTGCAGGTCAGCAATCAGATTTTTTGCTTTTAAATAGGTATCATCTGCGGAATGGTCATCGATGTAGATCACGCGGTAGTTTTTATAACTTTGAGAAAAAATGGAGCGGAGGTTTTTTTCTACAAAAGCGGAATTGTTATAGGAGGGGACAATAATCACAAAAGGTTTTTCTTCATGAATAGCAGGTGCAATCTGTTTTTGTTTATGTTTGTGATTGTTCCAGCCTTTATGTAGTCCAAAAAGTGCCAGCGCAGCACAAACAATTAGAAGAAGAAACTTGAAATTTTGTTGCATTTAGCTAGTCTACAAAACTAGCCTTTTTTGATGGGGATTTTTTTTGTTGGCCCTTTTTTACTTTTAAAAAAGGTGATAATAAGAACGCCATTTTTACACATTGCTTCTGGCTCCTTACTATCGTCGACATCGCCCGGTATTGCGATCCGATAAGAAAAATGGCTCATGGCTTTGCGGTAATATTTTTTCTTTTTGTCTTCAGCTTCTTCTTTTTTTTCGCCTTTGATCCAAAGAGTGCCTTTTTCATAGGTCATATCCACTTCATCGGGATTAAGCCCAGGAAGGGCGGCCTCGACATAAACATGGCTCTCATCTTCGGAAACGCTTAAGCCTGAAAGACTGGAAAATTCATGGAGATCCCAATCATCTTCAAAATCTTCGAACAAAGAAAAGGGACGCAGACGAGGGAAAGACCAGACAGAGCGAGGAACCATTTTTTTATTGCTTTCAGCCATGCCCTAAAATCTATCAAAAAGGATTTAAAGAGGTCAATTGTTTTCAATGCTGCTACGGACCGTTTGTTCAAGAAAAGGATAGAGTTCTGGGTACCGTTTTTGGATCCAGGATTTTAATTTAATGGATTCACAAAAAAGTTGTCGTTTATAAGCCGCGGATTTTGTGAGCAGTG
>CAYSQP010000164.1:0-2353 GCA_964433285.1 uncultured bacterium
GGATTGACCCTGGGCTGCTAACTCCCATCACAGGAGAGGTTAATTTTGAATTCCAGCAGGGTAAATGTGTGATTACAAAATTGAAAAATGTGCGCAGTGAAGGAGGCCGTTCTGAGTTTTATTTGCCAGCGGCGCCAATGACATCTTATTTAGATCTTAAAGGCAATGTGTATGTGGATCTAAAAATGAAACAAAATGTGGTCTTGAATTTAACCGAACCCTTTACGCTCAGCATTCGCGGCACTTTTAAAGAGCCGCGCTATAGCTTGCGATGAGAGCGCTTCTCCAGCTTATCTATCCAGCCACTTGCATCCATTGCAAAACAGTCGCTATCGAGCAAAAAAGGCTGCTTTGTGAAATCTGCAATCAGCTTCTCCAACTATTAGATCACTGTCCAAAACCGGCTCACTGTACAAAAGGGGCGGCTTGCTTTGAACATTTTGGCCCCGCAGCTTCATTGTTGTATGCTTTTAAAGATCGGCTTTATTTAGATCAAAGCCTTGCTTCTTGGATGGTGATTCAGATGGAAAAAATGGCTTTTCCCCTACCAGATCTGATTATGCCCTTTCCTCGTACATTTGCCGATAAGATCCTTGAAGGGTACCACCGCGCTTTTCTACTTTCCCAGCAAATAGGGAAATTTTACGAGGTTCCAGTCAAAGATAGTTTGAATCGTAGGCAGGCAGAGTTTTCTTTGAAATCTTCAATAAACATAGCCGATAAGATCGTTCTGCTTGTTGTTGAAAGCATCGATTCTATGGAACTCATGGCCAAATGTACTCATGCCATTCAGAAAGGCTTTCCGAAAGCCCTTTATATCATTGCTTTTAGTGTTTAGCGTTTTCTTTTGTGCTTATGTTTACCAGAGCGGATGCCGATTTTTTTCATGTTTTGCCTTACAAAGCCTTTCACAACATGCTCAAAATCATGGTATTTACCCGCGACTTTTCTCTGGATCTGATGCCCTTTTTTTGTTGTGAACATGCAAGTAGTAAGCGTGCCTAAGGCGCTCCCAATCACTGCACCTAGTAAGAAATCCTGCATATTATGGTCTTGTGTTTTACGCATAATTATTACCTCTTTCTCCTACGTTTTCCAAAATATTTACTGGCCAGCTGATAGAGAGACATTCCTATGGCTACCCAATTTAAAACTTTTTCATTTTTCTTTGATCTTTTTCGCTGTGCAATAAGATTTAAAGAGCCTGCGGCTAAATCCTTTATACTATGGATGGTCGCTTTTCCTTTGACTGTTAAAGAATGAACATCTCTTTTGATCAAAGATGCACAGCGTTGGATATAAATGAATACGCCGATGCAGCCTAAAACTAAGATAATTAAAGATCCAGCAATAGACACTAATGATATTTCTGTGATAGTCATACTTAATTTAATTATTTTACAATAATTATTATTAAGCAACTAATTTTCAATATTACGACGGGCCATCTGGACTTGGCGTCTTAAAGTCTCATCTTTGCCGAGGCGCTCGGAGACCTTTTTCCAGGCATGCAGAAGCGTAGAATGGGTCTTTCCTCCAAAATAGGAGGCCAGTTTCATTAAAGACTCATTAATAAGCTCGCGTGCTAAATACATTGCCACTTGGCGAGGGAAGGCCACTTCTTTGGTGCGTGATTTACCGCAGAGATCGCTGACTCGGACATCAAAAATGGCAGCCACGCTTTTCAGCACACTTTCAATGGCAACCCGTTTATTGGGGTTGTTTTGAAAGAGTTCGCTTAAGATTTTTTCCACAATTTCTTCAGTGACATCTAATCCCATCATACGTGTAAAGGCAGAGAGTCGATTTAAAGCGCCTTCCAGTTGCCGCACATTATTAAAGATGCGCTCAGCAATAAAAAAGGAGATCTTTTGGGGGATTTTAAAGCCTCTTTGTTCTGCTTTATGCTGCAGGATGGCCACCCGTGTTTCTAGATCAGGGATACCCACATTGGCAACCAGGCCCCACTCCATGCGTGCGACCATCCTTTCTGATAGCTTAAGCTGCCCGGGTGGTTTATCGCTTGTAATTACGATCTGTTTGTTCTGGTTGATTAAACTTTCAAAGGTATTGCAAAACTCCTCTTCAAAATTGAGCCGTGTCTGTAAAAATTGGATATCATCGACAAGCAGCACATCCAATGAGCGGTAAAACCGTTTCATTTTATCCATCGATTTATGGCGCAGATTGTCCACAAGATCATTGATAAACTCTTCAGTTGTAATTAGATGAATACGCAATTTTTTATGGTGTTCTTTAATATAGTGGCCAATGGCATGCAAAAGATGGGTTTTGCCTAAACCGACGCCGCCATGGATAAAGAGAGGATTGTAGGAGCGGGAGGGGCGTGCAG
>CAYSQP010000165.1:0-2352 GCA_964433285.1 uncultured bacterium
TAGTTTTAAAAGAAAAACCTGACGTGTTTAATCATAACATAGAAACCGTGCGCCGCTTAAGCCCCCGCGTCCGCCACAAGGCAACCTATGATAGAACTTTAGAGGTACTTTCCTATGTCCATCAGCAAAAAAAAGCTGGTTTTGTTAAATCAGGAATAATGGTTGGTTTAGGAGAGACTCAAGAAGAGGTCCAAGAGACACTTGTTGATCTGCAACGCACAGGATGCTCTATTGTGACCATTGGCCATTATCTGCAATCTACTCCACATAATTTGCGCGTCAAAACTTTTATCACGCCTGAAGAATTTAAATCCTACGAAGAGTATGGCTATTCATTGGGGATCAAGCATATGTATTGCGGCCCCTTTGTAAGATCCAGTTATAACGCTAGGGAAGTTCAAGAGATTGTCTCAGCCTAAAATCATAGTAGTTATTCTCAATTGGAATCGCCCTGCAGATACTCTTGAGTGTTTGCATTCTATCCAAAAAGTGGACTACTCCAATTATGAAATCATCGTTGTGGATAATGGATCAACCGATGATTCTATAGCGCAGATTAGACACCATTTTCCCACTATCTCCATCTTAGAAAATGGGCAGAATTTGGGCTTTGCTGAAGGGAATAATCGCGGCATGGTTGAAGCGATCAAAAAAAATGCCGACTATATCCTGCTTTTAAACAATGATACCGTTGTCCATCCTCATATTTTAAAAGCGTTTGCAGAGACAGCCCAAGAATATCCCCAGGCTAAAGCGTTTGGAGCTAAGATCTATTTTTATGATGAGCCGACACTGATTTGGCATGCTGGAGGAGATGTAGATTCCCATGGACGCTGTTATCATATCGGCTGTGGCCAGTGCGATTTAGAAAAGAAAAGCGAAACTGTTGAAAAAATCGCTTATGCGTGTGGCTGCTGCCTCCTGATCAAGGCAGATGTGCTGCCACAAGTAGGCATGCTGTGTCCCCAATTTTTCTTAATCTGGGAAGAGATCGATTTTTGCTGGCGGCTCAGGCAAGCAGGATATGATATCCTTTTTGTTCCAAAGGCAAAACTTTGGCATAAGATCTCGGTCTCATTTGAAGGGGGCAACCGCGGTCCTCTCTGGCAATACTTTTACTGGAGAAATAGGCTGCTTTTTTTAGAAAAACATTTAAGCACAAAAAAGCGACTTAAATTTTATCTCACGATCTTTCCGCGAGAGCTCTGGCTCATATTTAAACAATATGCGCAAGAGAAGTCCAAACCTAATCGCCATCTTTACAAATGCGCGCTCAAAGGGATCAGGGATTATCTTTTAAGAAATTTTGGTGCAGGGACCATTTTTAAATGATGAATTGCAAATGAATTCAAAACATTGTAATAAAATATTTTAAGATCAACTATGGCTCTTTTCGAATGTCCTTTGAGAAAGATATTGTTGAAAAATCGGCTACGATTGTCCTTGCAGGAGGGCAAGGGACACGGCTTTACCCACTCACAGCCACCCGCTGCAAACCCTCTGTTTCCTTTGGCGGCCGCTACCGCTTAATAGATATTCCGCTTTCCAATTCTTTAAATGCTGGCATTGCGCAAATTTTTGTGATTTCTCAATATTTTGCGGCAGAGCTCCACCAACATATCCTTGCCACTTATCATTTGGATCAATTTCGTCTTCATGGCGGAATTGAACTTGTTTCTCCCCAAGACATTGGGCAGAGCAAAAACTGGTTTAAAGGCACAGCAGATGCTGTGCGACAGAATCTTGATTTTATCATGAAAAACGCCAATGACTATTTTCTGATTCTTTCTGGTGATCAGCTCTATAATATGGACCTGATTGAAATGGTCGAGCTTGTCAAAAAGGAAAATGCTGATCTAGTGATTGCTTCCATCCCTGTTGAAGAGACTGAAGCTAAAAGAATGGGCGTTCTAAAATTGGATCGCGCAGGCCGCATTGTTGATTTTTTTGAAAAGCCGCAAGATGAAAAAACTTTAACTGCTTTCCGCATGCCAGAGAATAATAACCAGTGGCTCGGCTCTATGGGGATTTATGTTTTTAAACGTGATGCCCTGCAAAAAATCATGCAAGAAGAGGGTGATGATTTTGGCCGGCATCTCATCCCTAAATTTATTCATAAAAGTAAAACTGTCGCTTTCACTTATAAAGGTTATTGGGAAGATATCGGCACTGTACAGTCCTATTACCGAGCCAACTTAATCCTCACTGAGAAAGATACAGGACTCAACACGTATGACTTAAGAAATCCGATTTATGCAGCACCCCAGCATGTGCCTAGCCCGCTGATTAATGGCACGCTTATTAAAAATTCACTGATTAGCCAAGGCTCAATCATTGAAGCAGCAGAAATAA
>CAYSQP010000166.1:0-2349 GCA_964433285.1 uncultured bacterium
TCTTTTTAATGCTTGGATCAATTAAAGCTCCTTGAGTAGTTTCTGCATCATGAAATATGCGGTTTAGGTATAATTCTCTAGTTACCATATCCAGTTATTCCAATCGTAAGTACCATTAAGTTGCTCTATAAATCCTTGCCATCCTGTATAGTATAGACTCATACAGAAGAAAGAAACTAAGCCTTTTAAAAACATTAGACCTGCCCAATACTTTTTTGGATAGCGGCGTTCAATGCTATGTCTTTCTTTCTAAAGATCAAAAAACTGTTTTAAAGCTTTTTAAACATTACCACCTTTTCCCTGGCAATAATCTGCTGGCAAAAATCGCTGTTCCGCATTTTTTAAAGCCTTTTCAACAAAAAATCCTCCAGATGCGCCAAGAGCGCCTACAGAAAATTTTTAAAAGCTGCCAGTTTGCCTACGATTATCTCCAGGAAGAGACAGGAACTCTTTTTGTCCATTTCCATCAATCTGATTGTCCAAAGATCACCGTTTTTGATAAATTAGCTATCCAACATCCATTGGATTTAGCAAATACAGAGTTTGTGTTGCAAAAAAGGGCTGAAGAAATTTCTTTAAAACGGTTTTCTAAAAAAGAGATCATTGAAAAGCTTAAAAACCTCCATGCAACCTGTGCAAAGAAAGGGTTTAAAACAAAAGACACAAAAATAAGAAACTATGCCTTTATTGGAGAGGATCCTGTGCTCATTGATATCGGCTCATTAAAAAGAATTAAAAATCCTTCAGCTACGTCAAAGAAATTTGACCAAAAACTACAACGGTGGGAAAAAGAGTTTGAAAAAAAATTATAAATGGCTTCTATGTATTCTCTGCTTTGTTGCTGCTGAGCGTCTATGCCGCATGCAAACAGGCGGCTTTAGCGTCAATAAAATCTATAGTGACCATCCCTTTGAAGAAAAGTGGGAAGTTGCCACACAAACCTCTGACGCCCTTTCCCAACCTTTTTATTTCTTAGGCAGCGGCGTGCAGTATTATGCGTTTATTTCCGAAGATCAAAAAACTGTCCTTAAAATTGTTAAACCCTACCACTTCTGCCCTAATTTTATTCTGTCCAAGCTACCGTTGCCGAAGATTAAAGCTGCGCGCCAAAGGCGGCTTGATGCCATTTTCCAAAGCGCCAAAATCGCTTATGAAGAGCTCAAAGAAGAGACAGGCCTTCTCTTTCTCCATTTAAATAGAACGCAAGGCAAATTCTCTAAGATCAAACTCTATGATAAATTAGCGATCTGCCATGAGGTAAGCCTGGACAATTCTGCTTTTGTGCTGCAAAAAAAAGCAGAGCCTTTCTTTTCTAATTCCGATCTTAAACAGATGATTGACAAAACTTTTGCACTTATCCGAAAAAGATCGGAAAAAGGCATTGCAAATAGTGATGCTGTTTTGAGTAAAAATTTCGGTTTTTCTCAAGATGAGGCCATCGAAATCGATATCGGCTCTTTCACTAAGAACTCACATATAGCGAAACCTTATGCCATTAGAAGAGAAATTCTTTTAGAAACCCACGAATTAAGAAATCAGCTCAAAGATGACCCCGAGCTATTACACTATTATTATGAAGCCCTGCAAAAATGAAAAATTACCTAATTAAAACAGTTTTATTTATTGCAGGGTTTATCTGTGTTGAGCGCTTTTGCCATACGATTACAGAAGGCTTCCGCCCGCATAAAATCCGCTCTGATCTGCCCTTCAATCCCAACTATAGCTCTGAAGCAGCCTCTTCCGAGATCAAACAGTATCTTTCTCAACCCTTTTATTTCTTAAGCAGCGGCGGGCAATGTTATGCTTTTATTTCTTCAGATCAGCAAACCATTTTGAAAGTATTTAAGCAGCATCATATGCGACCGCAAAGTTATCTCAATCGCATCTATGTCCCTTCTTTTCTTGAACCTTTGCGCTGTAAAATCATCCAAGAAAGAAAAGAGCGGCTGCACACCATTTTTTCAAGCTTTCAATTGGCCTATGACCGTTTTAGAGAACATACAGGCCTTCTCTATCTGCATCTCAACAAGACAGAGTCCTTCCATCAAACCTTAACCCTTGTAGATAACATCGGGATTTCCCATACCTTTGATTTAGATACGTTAGAATTTGCACTGCAAAAAAAGGCCGTACTTGCCTATCCCAAAATCCATGCGTGCATGAAAGCGCATGATCCTGAAGCTGCCAAACGCTGTTTAAAGTCGCTTGTTGAGCTGATCGCTGCACGCAATAAAGCAGGCCTTGGCGACCGCGATCCAATTGTGAAGAGAAATTTTGGTTTTATTGATGAAAAGGCCATTGAAATTGACTTAGGCTCTTTCTATGAAGACCCACTGCTCACAAAATCCT
>CAYSQP010000167.1:0-2327 GCA_964433285.1 uncultured bacterium
TATTGTCTATAGTTCCTTTTCTTATACCTATTAATTAAAATTTTATTTTACTCCTCTTACCTCCTTTCCTTATTCCCTTTATCTTATGTGCTGTTTCTGTTAGAATACGGTCATCATAATTCAAAAATTGTATGTCTTCTCATGAGGGATTTAGCAAATTAAGGGCGTTTCTCTGGCCAATCCACGCTAGGGAACTCAAGAAATTCATGCCCATGTTCCTGATCTTTTTCCTCATTTGCTTTAATTATAGCACCTTGCGAGCTACTAAAGATGCTCTAGTATGTACTGCTCCTTCCTCTGGGGCCGAAGCACTTCCCTTTTTAAAAGTTTGGGTGGTCCTCCCCATGGCCCTTCTTTTTACATTTATTTTTACACGCCTTGCAAACCGTTTTTCACGAGAAAGAGTCTTCTATGTGATGATGAGCCTCTTTTTAACCTTTTTCTTTGTATTTGCTTTTTTCCTTTATCCATTTAGAGATTATTTGCACCCCAATGCACTTGCCGATAAACTGCAAGATATCCTCCCCGTGGGATTCAACGGATTAATTGCCATTTTTCGCAACTGGACTTTCACTGCTTTTTACATTATGTCTGAAATGTGGAGCACCATGATCATGACGGTGCTTTTCTGGGGTTTTGCTAACGAAGTCACCACTGTGACAGAGGCAAAACGTTATTATGTGATTTTAGGCATAGGGGCCAATATTGCCACCATTTGTGCCGGCCAAGTATCGATGTTTATTTCTCAATACTCTTTTAGTCCTGATTTAGCTGCAGGGGCAGATTCCTGGGCACAATCGCTGCTTGTTTTAAATTCTATTGTGATCGTCTCTGGACTTTTAGCTATGGGCTGCTTCCGTTGGATGCATCGCAAAGGGGTCGTCTCTGACCATCTGCCTCATGCAACAGCAGAAGCACCAAAAATCCAAATGGGGATTAGAAAAAATTTCGCTTACCTTGCCAAATCCAAATACCTGATCTGCATTGCCGTTGTTGTTCTCATGTTCAACATTGCTATGACGCTTGTTGAAGTGGTTTGGAAAGACCAGGTTAAACAACTCTATCCAAACCCCAGTGATTTCAATGCCTACATGGGAGAAGTTCTTACTGGAATCGGCATTATTGCCACACTTCTTGCCGTGATTTCTGGCACTATTATGCGAAAATTCAGCTGGACAACTGCAGCACTGATTCCACCTGCTATTTTCTTCGTAACAGGTCTTGGATTCTTTACCTTTCTTTTGTTTAAAGATTCTACAGCCGGTTTTTTAGCAGTCCTTTTTGGCAGCACTCCTCTTGCGTTGGGTGTCTTTTGTGGCTCTTTGCAAAATTGCCTAGCACGCGCCTCCAAATATACTCTATTTGATGCGACAAAAGAGCTCTCTTTTATCCCTCTAAGCAAAGAGTGCAAATTAAAAGGCAAGGCCGCAATCGATGGGTTTGGCTCCCGTTTAGGCAAATCAGGCGCTTCTGTGATTCACCAGAGCTTGATCATGATTTTCGGTTCTATTTCCTTAAGCGCTCCCATCGTCGCTGTGATTTTTGTCTTTATCATTGGTGGTTGGACGCTTGCTGTGCGTTCTTTAGGAAGGCAATTTAACTTGCTGACAAGCAGACATGAAACGATCAACTTGCCTGATGATGATCCTTCCCTTAAACCTGCTTCTGTTGAAGCATCTAAAGTTTGAGGATGGCTATGATTCAATCTATTATCGATTTTATCCATCAAAACGCTCACCTGGCCCACTTCTTTATTTTTGGCGGGATTGTTTTAGCCGCTTTTCACTTTCCGATCAGCATTGATCTGCTCATGATTATCGGCGCCACTTTAGCTGCTACCATTGTCCCTGAAAATGTGTGGCCTCTTTTTTTCTCTATTTATTTCGGATGCGTCATCTCAGCTTGGCTCTCTTACTGGATTGGAAGACTTTTGGGTCCAAAATTAATCCGTTTTAGATTTTTTGCACGCATTTTAAAACCAGAAAGAATTGAAAAATTAAAAAATTTTTACGAAAAATATGGTCTTTACACTCTGATTGTAGGAAGATTTATTCCTTTTGGAGTCCGCAATTGTATTTTTATGTCGACAGGCATTAGCAAAACTTCCTTCCCGCGCTTTGCCTTGCGAGATGCGCTTGCCTCAGGGATCTGGGCAGCCACTTGTTTTTCTCTTGTTTATACCTTAGGAAAAAATTTTGAAGTTCTTTATCATCATTTCAAAATAGTTAGCGCCGTTTTCCTTTCTGCTTTAAGTGTGACGGGAATTGCGCTATTTTGGTATCGTAAGAGAAAAAAGTCTTCTACACCAAATGTTTAGTTTATCGAAT
>CAYSQP010000168.1:0-2320 GCA_964433285.1 uncultured bacterium
CAAATAACAAGCCGTTAAAACACGCAAAAAATGGCCGCTTGAAAAGAGCAGAACGTCACCAGAAGTTGCTTGGATTTTTTTTAAAACACGCCGTGCTCTTTGCTCAACAGAAGCAATCGATTCACCGCCAGGGGTGCCTTGCGTGAAAATATTCCAGGTAGGGTCGCTTTTAAGAATGTCCGCTGTTTTTTTACCTTCATATTCTCCATAATTCCATTCAACAAGATCTGGATCAATTTGTGCTTGTAAAGAAAAGCCGGCAAGTGCGCATGTTTTAAAAGCCCGCTGTAAAGGGCTTGTTAAAATAAGCGCAAAAGAATGGTCTTTAAATCTCTCTTTTAGCAGTGCAGCTTGCTGCTCTCCGCGCGCTGTCAGTGGGATATCGGTTAAACCTGTGTGTTTATCTAAAACGGTCCAGTCTGTTTCTCCATGGCGGACAAGATAGATTTTTTGCTTCATAATGTCAGCGGAGTCCCGCGCGAATACCAGTAATTTTTGCCATAATTGTACGTGAGCTGCTCTCCCTTCACTATAGGCCGTAGCGTGATAAAAATAGTATGATAAAAACTAAAGCAATAAGCGTAGCAAGGCTTTAAATTTGGAGTAAAGCTATGGTTGGCAAAACGAAGTAGATTACCCCATGTGGCATCGATCACATAGTTGCGCCCAATAGAATCCAGTACAGGGTAGCTATATAAGTAGTGGTTAAATGTTCCATGTTCATTGTTCTTGCGGATCTTTCCCACATATTCTCCCACATAGCTATTGGCAGGGAGATCTTCTTCTGCAAAAAGACCATACCCTGCCTCTTCAGAGACAAACCGTACAGATACTTTAGGGATAAAGGCAGAATGAATCAGCGGCCCATAGTGTTTGCCATTGTCTTGAGCTATGCCATCTAAATATTTTGGCCCATCGCGGGTGATCTTTTCTTTTTCTTGAGGATCTAATACGGTCAGATGATCTAAATAGGTAAACTGCAAGTTCTCCTGCAGAGCCTTTAAATCGATGCAAGCAAGTTCTTTCTGATCTTTAAATAAAATTTTATATGTTTTCATGGTCATCTAGTTATTAATAGGGTAGTATATTTATAATACTAATGCAAACCACCAGGTGTGTGTGTTGCATAACCCTTCTTAATAAGATAATGAAAAAATTTTGGACTGTTTGGCTCGGTAATTTTTTTGAACATTACGATGCTGCGCTCTTTGGCTTTCTTTCTCCCTTTCTTGCGCCTCTTATTTTTCCGCAGCAAGATCCGCTCACAGCACTCATTCTTACCTATGCGATGATTCCGCTTGGCACACTAGCGCGCCCCCTTGGCTCACTTATTTTTGGCAAAATCGGCGATCGGCAAGGCAGAAAAAAAGCGCTTTTTTTATCACTCGGCGGTATGGCTTTTGTATCAGTGTGCATTGCATTTTGCCCCACTTATGCTCAAGTGAGTCTTTTAGCTCCTGCTTTGTTTTGCATTGGAAGAGTGCTACAGAATTTTTTTTCAGCAGGCGAATCAATGGGTGGAGCCATTTATCTTCTAGAAAATAGGGAGGAAAAAAAGCACGACTTATTAAGTGGCCTCTATAATGCCTCGACCATTGGCGGTATTTTGCTTGCCTCTGCGGGCGTATTTTTGCTCTCTTTTTATAGCCAGATGGAAAATGGCTGGCGGCTGCTCTATTTATTCGGTGCAATCACAGCACTATTTGCTCTTTTTTTGCGAAGGCAAACAGAGCAGAAAATAACCGTACAACCTTATCCATTGACCACTATTTTATGGCAATACCGCAAACAGCTTTTTGCGATTATGATCAGCGCAGGGTTTAGTTATGCTAATTATACCATTGCGCTTGTCTTACTTAATGGATTTATTCCACTGATCAGCCCCTTTTCAAAAACGCAAATGATGGGAATCAGTACAATGCTGCTTATTTTAGATTTTTGTGCGCTGCCCTTTTTTGGGTGGCTCTCTTCGCGCATTTCAAGAGAAAAGCTGATGTTTTATAGCGCGATGCTTGCAGCAATATGCGCCATTCCGCTGTGCATGCTGCTCCAAGCTGGTTCTATTAATGCTATCATTGCAGTTAGAATCTGCCTTGTGCTCCTTGGTGTGGCCTTTTGCGCTCCTTTCCATGCCTGGGCATTGCAGCTTGTTCCGGCTTCTCATCGCTACCTTATCATCTCTTTTGGCTATGCCATGGGCGTGCAGCTTTTTGGGGCTCCAACATCGGTGATTTCTCTTTGGCTTTATAAAACAACAGGCATTGTATCTAGTATTGGCTGGTATTGGATGGCACTTGCCTTTGCTAGCTCTATTGTTTTA
>CAYSQP010000169.1:0-2310 GCA_964433285.1 uncultured bacterium
ATAGAGTTTGCTTTCTTCTGCATACTCAATGACCATAAATTCGCTGATCTGACCTAAATGATTGGGCTTTTTTTCAATGCCCAAATATTTCCCGATTCCATTGTGGAAATGGACCACCAAATCGCCGGGTGTTAGATCATGAAATTCAGCAAGGGGGCTGTGATAAGCCGAGCGCCATTTCTGCCGGCGGATGCGGAAACGATGCGTGAGCTCTGTCATGGGTAAAACAGCCACTTGCGCATCGGCAAGAGCAAAACCGCTGGAGAGATAGCCACGCTCAAAGGATCTGTTTTTTGGCAAGGAAATCTCTTCCTCTTTCAGGCGTGCTTTAAAGGCTTTTTCTTCGGATTCATTGGCACACAAAATGTGCAGCTCTAAGGGAGTTTTTGAAAGGCGGCTAATTCCTTGTAAAATTTCTTCTGGAGATGTGGCTGCCAGATCTTCTGATGGGGAAAAGTAGTCGCTAATTTCACGGAAAGGATGAGAAAAACGTTTGCTTTGAATCTTTTCATCAAAGATCTGGAATTCTAAAGGTTGTAAAGGCTCTTTTCCGGAATAAAAAGCTCTTCCTTTTTTTTGCACTAGATGCGTATCGGAGAGCTCTTCTACTCTTTGCTGACTAAAGAGCATCCATTGCAGGCCTTGCATCTGCTTTAATAACTCATGCATGGTCCCAAAATAGCGCGATTTGGCCCCTGGCATTGCTTTAAAGGCAACATAGCGATCTTCAAGGGCAAGAAGATCATCGAAGACAACGATTGTATTTTTGCTTAAGAAATCAAGCAGCGTACAGAGATGCTCTTCTTTTTTTAGTAGAGCAGATTCTGAAGCAGGTGTGATAAGTACATGGTCAATTTTATTAATCGATTTTTGCGAGGCGGGATCATAAGTGCGGAGTGTGTCGATGGTATCGCCAAAAAATTCGATACGCACTGGATCAAAAGAGGAAAGCGGAAATAGGTCAATAATGCCTTGGCGGAGTGCAAACTCTCCCTTGTCAGAGGCCACTTTTTCTTTTCTATAACCTAATGCGGTAAGTATCTTTGCTGCCTCATCAAAGCCAATCTCATCTTTGACTTTCCACGTTTTATAAAGTGGTTTTAATGTTTTGATAGAGGGCATCTTTTGCAGCATCGCTTGCAAAGGACAAAAAACAAGATGCGGTTTTTTTTCAAAGAGCAGCTCTCTTAAAATCAAAAAGCGCTTGCCTATAATATCTGGACTGGGCGGAATCTCTTCGCCAGGCAGTGTTTCCCAAGAAGGAAACTCTAAATATTGCAAATCAAAATAGTCAAGATCATCGAGTAGCCTGTTTTCTCTTTTTTCTCCTGTGATGACAAGAATGTTTTTGCCCGTTGCTTGCAAACTTAAGGCAAGCAGCGCTGCTTTGGGAGCATCCCAGAGCGCTTCAAGCAAAAGAGAGCTCTCTTTTTGAATAATCTGTTTAAAGAGGGCAAGTTGGGGGCTGCTTTCTAAGTTCACTGTGTCAGAATGCTCTGTTTTGCCTGTTCAATGGCCTGCTGCAATCCATCCACCTTTTTTCCTCCTGCAGAGGCACTGTCAGATTTTCCGCCGCCACCACCCCCAATTAAAGGCGCCATCTCTTTAATCAATTGTCCTGCACTAATCCCTTGTTTTACAAGGTCAGGGCTGACGCGCACAAGTAGCTGGCAGCGATCAGAAATAGCAACGCCTAGCACAAGCACGATAGATTTAACAAGGCGCATAATCTCATCGGCAAGAAGAGGGAGATCTTCAGCATCTAGGCGGACCACATGGCCCAAGAAAGGAATGCCGTCGATTTTAGAGATCTCTGAAGAAAGCTCTTTGGCTAAAAGCTCAATTCCGGCTAGTCTTAGCGCACGCATCTCTTTTTTTGATTTTTCATTTTCTTCCAGCAAAAGCGCAGCTCTTTCAGAAAGTTTTGCAGGAGGGGTTTTCAAAAGGGCAGCAGCCTCATTCAAAAGATCTTCATTTTTGCGCGCCCATTCTTCTGCCGCTTTTCCACACACTGCTTCAATGCGCCGTACGCCTGCAGCTATACTCGTTTCTTTAGCAATGCGAAAGTAGCCGATGGTCCCTGTTCTTTGGGTATGGGTGCCGCCGCAGAGCTCTTTTGAATGTTCAATGTCGATCACTCTGACAGATTTGCCATATTTCTCTCCAAAAAACTGTTTAATTTCAGATCGCTTTTGCGCCTCTTCGTAGGAAAGCTCATAAGCTTTAACAGGAAGATCTTCACGGACCATCCCGTTAACAACGTCTTCAACTTGTCGAATCTCTTCTAAGGAAAGCGTTTTATGGTTATTT
>CAYSQP010000170.1:0-2135 GCA_964433285.1 uncultured bacterium
TTGTCGTTTAAGTGAAAAGAATCTTTTTGTTTCTGCAAAAAATATCAAAGCAGCAGAAGAGTTTTTAGAAAGAGAATAATACAAGCCATTTTTCTCTGGAAATGATATCTGCCTATCGCTTGATCGCATTTTTTCCTTTCATCAAACGCCGGATGAGCAGCACTCGGCCATTTTAATTTCTGATGGAAATACTCTTTTAAGCTCTGTAAAACAAAAAACAGCCATATTGAAATGGGCTGAAAAAAATAGGGGCAACCTTAACCTTTATACTGCCACTTCAGGGCAAGGAAATAATCTTGTCCTCCTAGATCTTTTAAGCTATGTTGCCTCTGGCAAACTGCTTTATTCCGATACCAATGCTTCCTTTCCCAGGAAATTAGTCAAACTTGTAAAAGATCTCCATGACCCTATTATTAAAGAGGTCACATTGGATGCTGTCGCCATGGATTCGGGCAATAATGTCCAAATTTACCCAGCAAAAATGGTCCTTCCTCCTTTATATGTTAAAAAGCCCTTTCTTGTGGTTGGAACAATTGATGATCTGGAAGACTTCACCCTTTATATCCAAGGAAAAAATCGTGGACGCTGGCTCAATGTGAAAAAAAAGATCTCTTTTAGTGAAGCAGCTAAAGGAGGACGCTCCCTTGAAAAACTCTGGGCTTATGCCCAAGCCAATCTCTGTTACGAAGAGTTTCTAAAAGAGGGAAAAGGTTCACATTTAAAAGAAGCAAAAAAGATTTTAGCGCCTTATAAAGCTCCCATCTGTCTGGAACAATAAATCGTGCTACGCATCATTGGCGGCCTATTTAAAAGTCGCCTGATTAAAACCCCAAAATCGCTCAAAACAAGACCAACATCAAGCCTTGTGCGCAAAGCCTTTTTCGATATTTGCCGTGAAGAAATTGGAGGATGCCAATTTCTTGACCTCTATGCGGGCAGCGGCGCCATCGGTATTGAAGCGATAAGTCGCGGTGCAAACCATACGACATTTGTAGAAACAAGCAAGGAAGCCGTGCACTGTATCAAAGAGAATTTAAAGCTTTTAGGGATTGAAAATCAGGGTTCTATTATTGTAAAAGAGGCGCTTTTGGCTTTAAATATGCTAAAAAAATCAGATACTCTTTACGATCTTATTTACATTGACCCGCCGTATGAAGAAGATCCTCTTCCTATTCTTCAATTTTTGGATCATAATCCTTTACTAGTAGAAAGAGGCATGCTTTTTTTAGAAGAGAGGTCGCCTTCTAAAGTTCAAGTAGAAAAAAACCATTTTAAACAGCTTAAGTGGGTAAAAGAAAGGAAATTTGGAATGACAGTCTTGAATCAATTTATTCTGTCAATTAATAAGGATGGATATGGCCAGGGCACTGTTTTCAGGGACATTTGATCCCCCTTCTTTAGGGCATGTAGACATTATTCAAAAGGCGTCTAAGATGTGTACCCATGTCATCGTTGCAATAGGGGTTAATCTTTTTAAAAAAAATGGGCTGCTATCAGCAGATGAGAAAATGGCACTATTGAAAGAGCTTACAAAAGATTTAAAAAATGTGGAAGTAGCTCATTTTAAAGGCCCAGTTGCCGATTTTGCCAAAGAGAAGAAGATGGATTTTATTATCCGTGGTTTGCGTCCTTTTGCAGATATCTCATTTGAAATGCAGATGGCAATGATGAATAGGAAGTTAACAGGGATCGAAACGTTTTTTCTTTTGCCAGATGAAAAATATGGTTATATCAGCTCCTCACTGATCCGAGAACTTGCTTTTTATCGTGCTGATCTTGGAGAATTTGTTCCCAAAAAAGTGGAAGAAACTATCTATCAACGATTCGCGGGCAAGACCGGAAAATCGCGCAGGGAGAAATGAGGATGGAACGTGGAACAGTGACATGGTTTGATGAGACAAAAGGATTTGGATTCATTGTTTCTGATATCGGTAATAAAGAATTTTTTGTTCACACATCCAACATCAACACTTTAAGCAAAACTCTTGAGAAAGGCGAACGGGTCGAATTCGAAATTAGCGAGGGACCTAAGGGTCCCATTGCAGTTAGCGTGAACTCTTTGGGGGATTAATAACAGGGGTGGTAAAAAGGTGACAATATGCGATAGCGAGACAAAGCCAGATCAAAGCGAAGCG
>CAYSQP010000171.1:0-2126 GCA_964433285.1 uncultured bacterium
TTTCTTATTTCTTTTTTTTTTTTCTACTATTGAAGCCAAGATCTGCCTCACCATGATAGTTAAAAACGATGAGGAGTACATTGAACATTGTTTAAATAGCGTTAAAGATCTCATCGATTGTGTTTCCATTGTCGATGTAGGATCCAAAGACAGTACAGTCTTGCTGATCAAAGCGTTTATGCAGAAAATGGCCATTCCTGGAAAACTATATCAGCAGGAATGGAAAAATTATGGCAGCAATCGGACACATGCCTTGCAAATGGCACAAAAAACAGTCCGTGAGCTTGGCCTTTCTTTGCAAGAAACCTATCTTCTTGTCCTAGATGCAGACGCTAATGTGCAGGTTGATCATGATTTTAATAAAGCAGCGTTAGATCAAAATAGCTATCTACTTTTGCATAAAAACTCCCCTTTTTCTAATTATTTCCCCACTCTTCTTTTAGCTTCGCTTCCTTGGGGAAGTGTTGGCATGGCGCAAGAGTACTGGGAGTGCAAAGTACCGCATCAAAGTGTAAAATTATCTACTTTAACCATCATCGATCAAGCCAGCGCCCCACGCAAAGAGGCCAAATATGAATCCATGATCCTACTGTTAAAGCAAGGGCTTAAAGCAGAGCCAGATAATGCCCACTATCTATTTGGTCTAGGGCAAGCTTTCAAATATTTAAAAGATGATCAGGAGGCAATTAAATGGTATAAAATGCGTCTTGAAAAAGAGGGTACAAAGGAGGAGCTATGGTTTGTAAAGTATATGCTAGGGGAATGCTATGAAACCCTTGGCAACTGGGAGCAAGCTTTAAAATATTACTTAGAAGCGTACCAGTTTCTTCCAACTCGACCTGATACATTGCGCAAAATTGCCACCTACTATCGTCTGCGCGGCGAAAATGATCTTGCCTATCTATTTGCTCATCATGCTTCCCGCATTGGGGAGCAAGAAGAGCCGCAACAGTTTATTTCAGACTCTATTAATTATGAGGTCAATGAAGAAATTTCTATTGCTGCCTACTACACTCCTTTCAAAGAAGATGGCTGTTTGGCCTCGGACCAGATTTTACTGCAAAAAGATGTCCCTTGGCACCATAAAGCCCAAGCTTTTCGCAATCTACTATTTTATGTACAAAAGCTAAAAAATAACGCCTTTAAAAAGGTGGACATCAACCTGCCTCCTGTTTCTGAAGAACTTGATGTGCGCTACAATCCAATGAATCCTTCCCTTTATAGGACTGAAAATGGCTACAAATTCATCTGCAGGACGGTTAATTTCACCTTAAAAAATGGAGAGTATCGCTCACTTGATCCCAATGATGCTGAAAATGTGATCCGGACCCGTAACTTTTTAATCCAGTACGATAAAGAGTTTAATTTACTTAATCAAAAAGAGATCATTGAAGCTTTTCCGCGGCAAAAGATCCAACCTGCGTGGAATATAGAGGGATTGGAAGATTGCCGGCTTTTCCGTTTTGCGCACAATGATTGGTTCACCTGTACCACGTTTGATACAAACCCTTATGGTCCTTGCCAAATCTCGCTCTGCAAATTAGGCAAAGAGCATGCAGGGATCATTGCAATTGAAGAGCTGCTTCCTTTAAAGGGCCCTGATCCCCATCGTTATGAGAAAAATTGGCTTCCCTTTGTCAAAGAAGGACAACTTTTCACGCTCTATTCTTATGACCCGTTTATTATTAATAAACCTAATTTAGAAACAGGGGCATGGGAGATCGCTTTCAAATGTGAGCCTGCTTATGATTTTTCCCGCTTTAGAGGTTCTGCTGGGCCTATTGCTTTTGATGAGGGATATCTCGTGCTAATCCATGAAGTGGTGATGCTCGCAGAAAATGAGCGCTGTTATTTGCACCGTTTTATCTATTTAGATGAGCAGTTTGCAGTGAAAAAAGTATCTCTTCCCTTTATTTTTCTCCATTTCGGCATTGAATATTGCTGTAGCATGACGTTTGATCATTCCCAATCCAATCTTATCCTTCCCATAGGTATTGAAGATCGCGAAGCCTACATTTGCAGCGTCGATATTAACATAGTTAAAGAGTCTCTAAGAGATTTATGATTGGATTGGCTTTGTTGCATAATTGTTTAAAATCGGGCTTGTGCCCGATTTTAAAGAAAAA
>CAYSQP010000172.1:0-2124 GCA_964433285.1 uncultured bacterium
TGGAAAGCCTCTTTTTGCCCTGTTTCATTGTTTGTAAAAAGCAGTTTTCCGCCTGGTGGCCCATAGAGAAAACGTTTCCCTAAATGGTAATCAAAAGCCAAATTGGAAGGAGAGAGCATTTCAGTATCATCCGCGCACAAACAAAGCAGCCTTCCCTTGCTTGCATTACTGATTTTAGGCTCTACATCGCGTACCACCTTCCAAGCCCATTGATTACGAAACCAAAGCTGCAGAAGAAAGTGAAGAGGTGCCTCTTTTTTAGCCCGATTAAAAATCTCCACTTGAATGCACAGATCTTCGGGAGACTCTTTGGCATACTCAATAAAAATATCAAAATATTCATTTTCATTAAAAATTCCTGTATCGACAAGCTCATATTCAGGGTCAAATGTGGATCGCTTATTATTTTCTTCACGGAGCTTTTGATAAGGAAATTCCCGCTGCGGATATTTATAGAGATATTTCATGTAGCTGTGAGTCGGAGTAGCATCGAGAAAATAATAATACTCTTTGACATCTTCACCATGATTTCCTTCATAGTTATTTAAGCCAAAAAGCCGCTCTTTTAAGTGAGGGTCTTTCAAATTCCAAAAAGCAGGCGCAAGCACAAGCACCTGATAACGATCGCACCAGCCTGCAATCCCATCTTCTCCCCAACGATATGTTTTAGAAATTGCTCTCTCATAGGGAAAATAGTTCCAAGGATCGCCATTTTCGCTGTAATCTTCGCGCACAGTGCCCCAAGAGCGATCAGCCACATAAGGCCCCCATTTTTGCCATTGAGGAATAAGTTCTGCTTTTTCTTCAGCAAGCCTTTCCTCTTCTTTGGTGCGCCTATTTTTTAACATATGCGGCAGCTCCCAAAAGCGCAGTATTTTCATTCAAAATCACTTTGATTGGAATCGCAGAAAGAAAGGCGTGCATGCGCCCTTTAGCGCTAAAGCGTTCCATAAAGACGCCTGCTTTTAAAGCGGGCAAAATTTTAGGCGCAATCCCTCCTCCAATAAAAATTCCCCCGACTGCAAAGAGCTTAAGCGCTAAATTGCTCGCTTCACTTCCATAGATAGCTACAAAAAAATCCAGGGCCCGTTTGCAGGCTGGGCAACTGTTTTTTAGCGCTTTTTCTGTGATCTCTTTAGGGGCATTAGCATCTTTTTTAATACTCTCTTTTGCCACTTCAAGCCCAGAATCGATCAAAAAGCGATACACAAGATAAAGCCCTTGACCACAAAGGATTCTTTCAAAAGAAACATGCGCAAATTCTCTTTTTAAATATCTTTGCAGCTCCATTTCTATTTCATTTTCTGGAGCAAAACTGGCGTGGCCGCCTTCTGTTGCAAACGGAATATGTGCCTGTCCATTCCAAAATAGCCCAGCTTCTCCAAGACCTGTTCCAGCAGAAATAAGTGCTTGGTTGCCTGCGCGGACAAGTCCAGTGTTAAGAGTGTAAAACTCCTGCGGATACAAACAGAGAATGCCATGTGCATTGGCTTCTAAATCGTTAATTAAGCGCACAAAAGGAATTCGGATGGCATCTCCAATTTTTTTTTCATCAACAAGCCAAGGCAGATTAGTTGGGTGACATTTCCCATCAATAACAACGCCAGGAACACCGAAGCAAGCGCGTTCAATGTTTACATTTTTCCCTTGAAGAAATTGATGGATCATTTCGGATAGACTAGCGTGCTCACTACTTTTATATTTTTCATCAGCGATCCATTTCCGGTCTTCCCCATTTTCAAAAAGCGCAAGATGGGTTTTGGTGGCGCCTACATCACCGGCTAAAATCATTTTTTATCATTCCTTTTGCCCATTCAATCAGAACTCAATTTTCTTGACTAGAAGATGAGCAATAGTCAATCTTTAAGGAAAAAATGGAGTGTTTATGGCAGCAGATGACGGAAAGAAAAAAGCATTAGAGTTAGCAATTTCCCATATTGAGAAACATTTCGGTGAAGGGTCTATCATGACCTTGGGGAAACATCAGGCCACCAATGAAATTAGCGTCATTTCTACAGGTTCTGTTGCCCTTGATATCGCTTTAGGATGCGGCGGTGTTCCACGCGGAAGAATTGTAGAAATTTATGGTCCTGAATCTTCAGGAAAATCGACACTTGCGACCCA
>CAYSQP010000173.1:0-2116 GCA_964433285.1 uncultured bacterium
ATCGGAGCTGTAAAATCGCAGTCCGGATAGCCAGAGCACCCATAAAAGAATTTTCTCCGTGACCAAATTTTTTGCAACTGATGTTTTTTACATTTGGGGCAAATAATGTCGGTCATCTCTTTAGGAACAAAGGCTTCCTTCTCGGCAATTTCCACCGATGGGATGAAAAAATGCCAAAATTCGCTAATGAGTTTTTTCCACTCTTTTTGCTCAGAAGCGATATGTTCGAGCTCATCTTCCATGGCAGCTGTAAAGCCGATGTCCATGATCATCGAAAAATTATCTTCCAACATACGGGCAATCACTTTCCCTAGCTCTGTTGGCTTTAAAGTGCCCTTTTCCTTAACCGTGTAGTCGCGACTTTGGATTTTATTCATGATCGCTGTGTAAGTCGAAGGTCTGCCAATGCCTAGCCGCTCTAGCTCTTTTACAAGAGAAGCTTCTGTAAAGCGAGGAGGGGGTCTTGTGAAAGCTTGCTCTGATTTTATCTCATTCATATGGAGAGCTTGCCCCACTTGCAAGAAAGGAAGCACATTTTCAGCACTATGTTCTTGCGAACTATCCGCACTATCTTGCTTTTCTTCGTAGACGGCCAAAAATCCTAAAAATTTGACTGTGGATCCAGTTGCACGCAGTTGCATATTCTGATTTGTTTCAATATCACAAGAGACCGTATCATAGATAGCAGGATTCATTTGGCAAGCGATAAAACGGCGCCAAATCAATTGATAAAGTTTAAACTGATCTTCTGAGAGATACTGCTTAATCTCTTCAGGAGGATGGGTAAGATTGGTCGGACGGATCGCCTCATGCGCATCTTGGGCTGTCTTTTTCGAAGTATACTGACGAATTTCATGCGGCAGATACTCTTTGCCATACTCTTTTACAATGAAATTTCGCGCCGCAGCAATCGACTCTGGCTCTATACGCACAGAATCGGTACGCATATAGGTGATAAGACCCTCTGTTCCTGCATCGCCCATATCGATCCCTTCATAAAGACCCTGTGCAATACTCATCGTGCGCGATGCTGAAAATCCAAAATGGCGGCTTGCCTCTTGTTGTAAAGTAGATGTGATGAAAGGAGGAACTGGATTGCGCCTTTTCTCCTTTTTTTCCACTTCAGTGATTTTATAGGAGGCTTTCTTGAGCCTATCAACAATAATGTCGGCTTCCTGCTTAGAAGCAATCGTGAACACATCTTTGCCAGGAACTTCTGTTTTTTCCACTCTGCGTCCCTCTACACTGTAGAGGCCGGCATAGAAAAAAGGATCATTTTTTTTTGCTTGAAGCACAGCGCCTATATTCCAATACTCTATAGGAATGAAATGCTCGATTTCCTTTTCTCGGTCAACAACTAATTTTAAAGCAACAGATTGCACCCTTCCTGCCGACAGCCCACCATCGCGCGCTCCCTGTACTCTTCTTGTGAGAATTGGAGAAATCTTATAACCGACAATACGATCTAGAAGGCGTCTTGCTTGCTGTGCATCCACAAGAGCCTGATTAATATCTCTTGGATGTTTCAATGCTTCTAAGACCACATCTTTTGTGATCGCATTGAAGGTGACTCTTTTGTATTTTGTGCCTGGCGGTAAAATGGCGGCAATATGCCATGCAATGGCTTCACCTTCTCGGTCTGGGTCGGGTGAAAGATAGACAATATCAGCGCTTTTAGCTGCTTTTTTGATTTTTTGGATAACCTCTTTTTTGTCGGGGAGAGTTTCATAGACCGGTTCAAAGTTATGTTCCACATCTATGCCAAAACCTTTTTTAGGCAAATCTCTGATATGGCCGACAGAAGATTCAAAAAGAAAGTCGCGACCCAAAAATTTTCTTAATGTTTTGATTTTTGTTGGGGACTCAACAATGATTAGCTTTTTTGTCATTTAGTAAACCTACTTTTCGTTCCGGAAGAATAGTTTTTATTTATTTTCCTTTAAAATTAAAGAAAAAAAATGAAAACAGTCTTTAAAACATACCCATAACTGCCCTTAAATCATATGTTCTCGTACCCTGCCGGATTTAAAAAGAAAAGAAAAGAAAAAAGGCGTGAATAGACGTCGGCTGCAACGGCACTCTTCCCTAAAAAAATGCTGATCGCATTTTTTCAGGG
>CAYSQP010000174.1:0-2110 GCA_964433285.1 uncultured bacterium
CACAGTGAAATTGACATCTGCATCTAAAAGTGCCAATCGCACTTCACGCACTGCATCGGCAATATTGTCCTCTGTCAATTTTTTTTTGCCAGCAAGAGAAGAAAAAAGCTGTCGAAATTTAGATGCAACTGAATCAAACATAATAATAGTTTTTGGCTCAAATCATAACTTATAATTGATTCCTTTTCAAGAGAAATACTCCAGTGAAACAAAGCGGTCATGCCCAGACCAGTCTTTTTCCACTAAAAGATGGGAGTAGCAAGAAGAAGAAAAGAGTTTTTTAATGACCTCTGCCTGGTTATAGCCGATTTCAAAAAAAACTTTTGCCCCTGGATTCAAATAAGCAGGGAGCAGGCAGGCAAGCTTTTCATAAAACTCTGTCCCTTTGGGTCCTGCTAAAAGCGCTTCTTTGGGCTCAAAATGGCGTACCTCAGGGTCCAAAGCGTCGTATTCTTTTTGCGCAATATAGGGTGGATTACAGATCACAAAGTCCGCTTTTTTCCCCACAAATGGCTGCAATAAATCCCCCTGCAAAAAATCGACCTGCACCCCATTTTTTTCGCTGTTTGCTTTAGAGAGCAAAAGCGCTTCTTTTGAAATATCGGATAAAACCAGTTCAAGTTCTGCAAAAGATTTTTTTAGACTCAATCCTAAACAACCCGATCCGCAACAAAGATCCCACGCCACTTTTCCCTGGTACTCTGTTTTTTTAATCGCCTCGACAACTTTACTGATCAAAATTTCTGTTTCCTGCCTCGGGATCAGTACAGAAGGATTAATAGATAGCTGAAGACCAAAAAAGCGCACTTGTCCAAAAATATATTCCAGCGGCTCTTTTTTGCTTCTTCGCTTTAAAGATTCCCTAATTTTTGCAAGCTCCTTTTCCTCAACCGGCATTTCAAATTTTAAATAGAGATCTAGCCGCGACATGTTTAAGTGATAAGAGAGCAATTCTTCAGCGCTCCTGCGTGCATTGGAAACAGCTTGGTCTTCTAAGTATTTTTGCGACAGTTTTAACACTTCGAGAATCGTTTTCATGTGGCAAGTTTTAATTCATAAAAATGGGCGACAAGAGCAGAGGTAATCTCTTCAAGATCTCCTTCCATCACCCGATCTAGCTTATAGAGAGTCAGATCGATCCGGTGGTCTGTGACACGATTTTGTGAAAAATTATAGGTGCGGATCCTTTCAGAGCGATCTCCCGATCCCACCTGTGTTGCACGCAGCTGGGCCATTTCTCGTTCATCTTTTTTCCGCTGCTCTTCTGCAATTTTTGCTGTCAAAAGACGAAGCGCTTTATCTTTATTTTTGTGTTGGCTTCTTTCCTCTTGGCAATAGACAACTGTTCCAGTAGGAATATGGGTGATCCGCACAGCGGAATCGGTTGTGTTCACATGCTGACCGCCAGCACCCGAGGAGCGATAAGTATCGATTTTTAGCTCTTTTTCATCCAAAACAAGATGTTCTTTTTCGTCCGGTTCCATGAGCACAGCGACCGTGATAGCAGATGTATGCACACGCCCTTGCGTTTCTGTGGCAGGCACTCTCTGAACACGGTGGCCGCCCGCTTCATATTGCATCAGACGATGGACCCCTTTTCCAGAAAGAACCATAATATGTTCTTTAAATCCGCCTAGTTCTGAAGGCGTACAAGACAAAAGCTCATATTTCCAGCCCTTGCTTTCAGCATAGTATTTGTACATCCGCGCGCAATCACCCACAAAAATAGCCGCCTCATCACCACCTGTTCCAGCGCGCAACTCTAAAATCACATTGCGATCATCTCTGGGATCAGGAGGGATGAGTAAACTTTCAAGCTGCTTTTTTTTCACTTGCAGATCTCTTTCCAAAGAGACAATTTCTTGCTGTACCATTTCAAGAAAGCTAGGATCACTCTCTTCTTTGGCCAGCAATCGATTTTCATCGAGCTGCTTGGCCAAAGAGTGGACCGTTTGCCAAATCTCTTTGATTTCGCTTAAACGTGCATGCTCTTGCGCAAGCTGGCGGTATTGGGCTTTATCGGAAAGGATTTCAGATTTCCCTAGAAGCTCTTCTACCTCATTGAAACGTTCCAATAGTTTGCGCAGGCGCTCTTCAATGCGGTCTTCCA
>CAYSQP010000175.1:0-2060 GCA_964433285.1 uncultured bacterium
ATCTAAGCAGGGCAAATCGGTCCGCGTGATCTCCATGCCATGCTGGGAGATTTTTGAAGCGCAAAATGAAAAATATCGGCTTTCTGTCATTGGAGGCAATTTAGGAAAACGGGTCAGCATTGAAGCCGGGGTTAGCTTTGGCTGGCAAAAGTGGATTGGACCCGAAGGAATTGCTATTAGCATTGAAACATTTGGTGAATCGGCCCCTTACAGCGATCTTCAAACCGAATTTGGTTTTAATGTCGATGCCATCTTGCATCGTCTTTTAACATGACACGGCTGCTTGATGCACTCAAGTGTAAGAATTTTGATCGGCCGCCTATCTGGCTAATGCGCCAAGCCGGACGTATTTTACCTGCCTATCGCCTACTCCGTGAAAAATACAGTCTGGATGAACTATTTCAAAATAGCCATTTAGCTGCAGAGGTGACAACACTTCCTCTCGATATTTTAGGCGTCGATGCGGCGATCTTATTTACCGATATCATGGTCATTGCACAACTTTTTGGCCTCAAATTGCAATTTGTAGAAAAGGTGGGGCCTGTTACTGAGCCTTTGCTAAAAAACGCCAAAGATATCAAAGATTTAAAACAGGAAGGAGAGCTCTCTGTTGTCAAGAAGACCATTGCTCTTTTAAAGCCTCATTTAAAAGTGCCGCTGATTGGTTTTTGCGGGGGACCCTTTACCGTAGCGCGTTACCTTGTGGAAGATAAAAAATGGTACCAATCAGATCCTGAAAGCTTTCATCTACTTTTAGAAAAACTCACGATAGCTTCCATTGATTATCTAAAAATGCAAATTAAAGAAGGCGTAGAGGCAGTACAGATTTTTGATTCTTGGGCAAATGCCCTCACAAAAGAAGAGTTTGTCCACTTTTCCTTGCCTTATCTTAAAAAAATAGTGGAGGCATTGCGAGGAACTGTTCCTGTGATCGTTTTTTGCCGCAACTCCAGCCTATTTCCAGAGGAGCTCAGCTCCATTCAGCCCCAGGCCATTAGTTTTGATTGGCACCAAGGGATGGAAACACTGCGCAAAAAAGTAGATCCATCGATTGCAGTGCAAGGGAATCTTAATCCTGAAATTTTAAAAGGACCAAAAAAAGAGATTAAGCAGCACGTGAAAAAACTGCTTAGCTCAATGAAAGATGAGCCAGGATTTATTGTGAATTTGGGTCATGGGGTGCTGCCTGAGACGCCGCTTGAGAATGTACGCCATTTTGTTGAGCTTGTAACTGGCTAATTGTTTTGTTTTTTCTTCTTATTGCGTTTTCGAACTCTTTGTACACACGATCACACAGACGTATTCTTGTTTCCAGTGTCTCAATTTCTCGCTTTTGCTGATCAATTTGCTCCCAGTAAACATAACAGGTTTTCTGAAAATGATCCAGCTCCGCTTTTAATGCGGCAATTTCTTCATTTAATGGAGTAACTAAGCTTTGGAGTTTTGCTTTATCTTTTTCAAGCTTGGCTTTATCCCTTACAAGGGCCATGACCAATTTACTTAAATCACGATTTTGAGTGAGCAAATCTACAATGAAAAATTCAGTGGGAGTACCGGTTCTAGGAATGGGCTGTATTGCCATAACAAAGGACTATACAGCACACCAATAAATTAAATCACAGGAAATATTTAGTAGCAGAAAGGTCTAGCTTGAGATGGATTTATTGCTATAACAATGATCTGATAGAACAATTTAAAGGGAGCCATAGCAAGTGCAACCGGAGTCATAGCAATACTTTGCAAAGCATATTCTGTATCTGTTAAAATGTATTTAATTTCACCACCAAATGGGACTGACAATAAACTAATGGCAGCAGAAGCAATATCAGAAATTGCCTGCAGAGGATGTCTAAAAGTATCCATGCCAATATCCAGGAGGGCAACAGGAACAGATGCTAACCGACCTAGTGTAGGATTACGTAATGAATTATCATTTAGAAACCTATACATATTGTGAGTTTCTCTATATACAAAGCCGCTAATAGTCATTTTAAATCCTCCATTAGTTAGAGCTAAAATTATAACTGTAAAATGAATAAATTAGAAGGAAAAATATCTGG
>CAYSQP010000176.1:0-2057 GCA_964433285.1 uncultured bacterium
TTTAAGTTCAGGGTAAAAGGTTTCGATCCAGCTTTCAAAAGGGGCCATCACTTTTTTAAGCTCTTGAAGCTTGTTTTGAGGATCTTTAAGGGAGTCATCCCTTTCAAATCGGCCTACATCTAATTTTACAGCTTGATTTCCAATAAAGCCGCAGTTTGTCCGTATATCTGGATCACGGTCTTTAAATCCTTTAGCACATCGTCTTTCAATTAACTTATGGATTGCCAAGATGGCTTGTTTAGCTTCTTCTTTTTTGCCTTGTTCCATGAGGGAATGAATATGGGTAAAAATGGGCACAGCATGTCGTTGAACGATAAAGTTGGTCTGATCAAGCACAATTTCCTGTTGGATATGGGATGGATCGAGCACAATCAATTTTTTCTTAATTGAATCTGTGGAATTAAGGTGTACATAGAGAAGCTGCGTCTCTTCTTTTAACTCTTCAAACGCCATTTTGTAACTTTCAAAGTCGCGCCGGTATTTATCAAACCGTTTCCAATTCTTTTTTTCTTGATAGCGACGAATAAAGGGAAGGGGAAAAGGCCGACTTGGTGTGTAAATGCGCTGGTTGAAGAATTTGATCACATACTGGCCATCTTGGCTTGAAAAGACAAAACATTGGCTGCCAGATCCTAAATAGGTGTAGGGCTGATCCAATGCGTATACAAGTTCTTTTTGCTCTAATTCTGTTAAGGGGCGTATTTCAGCAGCAGGATTATAAGGCCTGTTGCTGCTAATAGCGGAAATGGAAAAGGTATCTTTTTTTTTGCAGCCGCACTGGAGTGCAAAAACAAATAGTATGGCCAAACATAAAAGGCTAAGGCTTTTCAAATGTCCTCTGATATTCTGCGTTAAAAAAATCGGAGAGTTCTGGATAGTGCTCATTGATCCAGAATTGGAGATCCTCTTTTCTTTTATTTAAAGAGCTTAAAGCTCTTTTTTTGGAAAATCCTGCTGTTGAAAAACGGCCAATATCAATCTGGATGGCTCTTCCTTCAGAAAAACCGAAATTTTTCTTTAAATTAGCATCTGCATCCATAATTTTTTTCTCTATACGACTCTCAATCAAGGTAAAAAGGCTGCGAATCACTTCTTTGGCCCCTGCAATATGATGTTTTTTCATCTCCTCCTCTATTTTTTCAGGGATCAAAGAGACTTTTTTTTGCAGAAAAAACTCATGTTTATTAGGGTCAATGGAATGCTCGATCCCAAGCTTATCCACAATGACTAGCGGCTTTTTAAAAGTATCGCTTTTATTGAGATGCAAAAAGATAAGGCCCGTTTCATTTTTTAGTTCTTTATAAGCTATGCAGTAGCTTTGGAAATCTTTCTCTATGGCAGCTTTCTTTTTCATCCATGCTTTTTGTTGTTTTTCTTCTAAAAATGAGGGAAGGGGGCGAAGAGAATACAAATCAGGAAAATGGAAGAGTTTTTGTCTAAAAAACTTCAGTACGTATTGATGATCTGCGCTGACAAATACATAGCACTGGGCCCCTTTGGAGAGGTAATAAAATTTCTGATCAAGGAGTGTGTAAGGCGGATCTTGAGGTAGATTCCATCTAGGATCAAAAGGTAGGTAAGAGTGGATTTTTGAGATAGCAAACCCGTCTGTCTGCTGCTCACAAAAGCGGCTGCAGAGCTGAAAAAGCAGAACAAAAGCAGCACATTTAAGGAAGAGTTTGATCCATTTCATATTTCAAATAAGTTGCAAGATCAGGTGCATTTTGCTCCAAATAAAGCTGCAAAGAGCGGAGTGTGCGTGCCATCTCCTCTTGAATGGCCTGCGGCGTTTTTCTTGTTTCATCGATTTTAAATCGCCCGATATCAAATTGGATCGGTTTTTCTTCTAAAAATCCAAAGTTTGTTTTGAAATCAGGATCTTTATCAAAAAGGCCAAGTTCACATCGCTTAAAGACCAATTGGACAAGTTCTCTTAAGCCCCTTTTTGCCTTTTCTTTTTTATTCTCTTTAATCCAGTGGGATAGCGTTGGATAAAAAGATGTCGCTTTTTTTTGGAGAATAAACCCTGTTTCGTCAAGTGGGAGTTTATATTGAAA
>CAYSQP010000177.1:0-2050 GCA_964433285.1 uncultured bacterium
TACAAAATGGCAAAGAGCCTATTTCTAATGATGATTATCTTCTTGGGGCACTCCCTCAAGGCTTTCCCTGCTGTTGCGGTGTAGCAGCTGGTTTTGACCGGCTTTTAATGCTAAAACATGAAGAAGATAGTGTAGCTAGTGTCATGCCCTTTCCTTGGGACCGCGCTTGATTGCTTCTTTAAATAGAAACGATTATTGTCAAAACATGGACCTTTCCCAAAAAAAATGTATCCCTTGTAGCAAGGGCACTCCGCCCCTAAAGGGAGAAAAGCTCTCCTCTTTATACAAGCAGCTAAACCCTGGCTGGAAAGTCATCGATGAGCATCACTTGGAAAAAGAGTTTCGCTTTAAAGATTTTAAAGAGGCGCTTGCTTTCACTAATAAAGTTGGCCAAGTCGCTGAGCAAGAAGGCCACCATCCAGATATTTATCTGGCTTGGGGAAAAGTCAAAATCCAGCTCTGGACCCATAAAATAAGTGGTCTTTCAGAGAATGATTTCATCATGGCCGCTAAGTGCGATCAGCTCTTTGCTTGAAATTTTTTATTTTTGCCAGCCCTGCACGATCGGAAACCGTCTTCCTGCGCGGAACGATTTTCTGCTGACCCGAATCCCCGGCGGCGCTTGCCTTCTCTTATACTCCGCTCTATGAATCTTTTTAATGAGCTCCATCACCGTTGCCAGCGGCAACTTCTGTTTCTTCACAATTTCTTCAGGCGATAAATACTCTTCCACATACTCTTTTAAAACGGCATCTACAACCTCATAAGGAGGAAGTGTATCACTATCTTTCTGATTGGCGCGCAGTTCAGCAGAAGGCGCCTTATCAATAATGGAAACGGGAATCACTTCTCGATGGCGATTAATCCAGCGCGAAAGTTCATACACTTGTGTTTTGAGCACATCGGCAATCACACCAAGGCCACCTGCCATATCTCCATAAAGAGTGCAATAGCCCATGGCCATTTCGCTTTTATTGCCTGTGCTCATCACGATGTAACCCAACTTATTAGAAAGCGCCATCAAAATCATCCCACGGATACGCGCCTGTAAATTCTCCTCAGCCACATCAAAAGGTCTGCCCTCAAAGTAAGGCTCCAAAAGTTTTAAATACTCTTTAAATATTCCTTCAATAGCAATCACTTCAAAACGGATGCCTAAATTTTTAGCCAGTTCTTCTGAATCGCGCACACTCCCTTCTGTGCTAAAACGCGAAGGCATCCCAACTGCTAGCACATTTTCTTTACCCAGTGCATCGGCTGCAACACAAGCAACAAGGGCCGAATCAATCCCGCCTGAAAGCCCAAAACAGCCCTTTTTAAAACCTTGCTTATGAAAATAGTCGCGCGTTCCTAACACTAAAGCTTGGTATAAATCTGCAATGGCATCATAGCGAAAACGGACTTTGCTAGCAGGAGCCTCCAAGTCAATGACGAGCAGATCTTCTTCAAACCCTTTAGCCAAATTTCTTAAGTTCCCCTTTTCATCAACGCAAATGCTATAGCCGTCAAACACCAGTTCGTCATTGCCGCCTACCTGGCAGCAGAGAATCACAGGGCAGCTTAAGGTTTGTGAAGCTTTGCTGCATACACGTGTGCGCACATCGGGCTTTTGAAAATGGTAGGGCGATCCGGAAATATTAATCAAAAGATCAGGACGATGCGGCAATAGCTCCAAAACAGGATCGCGAGGATAGCGAGAAGTATCTGTTAAGCCCGAATGCTGCCAGATATCTTCACAGATAATCACAGCCACTTTTTTCCCTTTAAATTCCCATGTTTTGACACCTGTCCCCGGCTCAAAATAGCGCCTTTCATCAAATACATCATAGGTAGGAAGCAGCATCTTGTCATAATAGCCTAAGATTTTGCCATGCTGGATAATAGCCGCACTATTGTAGAGAGGCTTTTCCCATGCCGATGGATTGCTTCGCACAAATCCAACAACGGTCATTAGTCCCGTCGAAGCTTTTGCAATCTTCCCCAAGCACTCTTGCATTTCCTCTATAAAATCATGATGGAGTAAAAGATCTTCAGGGGGATAGCCGCAAAT
>CAYSQP010000178.1:0-2017 GCA_964433285.1 uncultured bacterium
ACGTTACCTAGTTTTGCAGCTTGCATTAATTTATGCTCAGCTTCTTTATAGATCAGATCAGCATCGGACGGATGGTGGGCATGTTGGCCAATATGGACAAGCGCAAGTGCCCAGTCCATAATGATCTGATCATTTTCTTCATCCTGTTTTAGTCCTAAACGCAAATGGTGAATAGCGCGATAAAAATGGTCGCAATCCCCAATCAAATCACCTAAATGGCAAAAGGTTTGTGCAAGCCGATGATGCACTTGCGGATAATTAGGATCGATCATCACAACATGACAGAAGATCTCGATCGCTTTTGTATAATAGGTCTCTTCTTCATTGAAATCTCCCAAAAGATCTAACGTCGTCGCATAATAAAATAGCCAATCGGGGTGGAGATAAATCGCATTTTTTTGCAGATTGAGTGCATTTTCAAAGGCAGAAAGAGCGCTTTCCAAGCAGTCTTTGTTATTTGCTGCCTCCCCAAATTTTGACAAGGCTTTCGCATAGTCAACAAGATAAAAACTAGAAGGTGCAATAGCCGATGCTTTTTGGAAAAATTTGATCGCTTTTTCCATCTCTTTGCCATCGACAAAAATAGGGGCTAGTAGGCCATAGGAGAGGGCAAGGGCGTGCCACAAATGGTGACAGGTACGGTCAATAGAAAGACCAATTTGGAATTTTTCAATCGCCTGATACTGGTATTCATAATCATTTAAATAGTTGCCTAGAGATTTTGCGACCATGCCTGCACAATACCAGACTTCAGGATCGTCTTCTGTGATATTTAATGCCTCTGAAATTTTATTCTGCGCGTCATAAATAAGATCTGCTCGCTCGGACAATTCTCCGAGAAAGGCTAAAGCTTCTGCCCAAATTGCAAGAAGCTGCTGCTGGTTTGTATGGTAGGCATAGCCACGGTGACATTTTTCAATGCAGCTGCGTATTTGCTTAGCATCTCTTGACCGTTTTCCATGATCAGATAAAAAACGGGTCAGCTCAACCCAAACAGATTCATCTTGAGGCTTCAACTGTAAGGTGGCTTCGAAACATTCGACAGCTTGAGAAAAATGGTCTTCTTCATGCGTAAATTCATAAAGAGTTTTCAGCGCTTTAGCTAAATGGCTCCATCCTTCAAAACAGGGGCTCTCTTTGGACACAGCTTGTTTGAAATGGGAAATCGCTTTAATACATTGGCGTACATCATGGGCTTGTTTTGCAAATTGGAGCTCTGCTTTTCCAAAATCGATCCAAAAATCAGCATCAGCAGAGTCTGTACTGACTTTTTGATAGGCAGCAATTGCCTTTTGCAGATCACAGAGTTCCAAAGAGATCGAATAAATAGCAAAATAGGTTTTCCCCGTATCTCTATGGAGATCATCCAAAGCATCGTAATTCAAAATACCTGCGGTAGCAAAAGCTTTTTGATAGCAGTCCATGGCTTCAAGCAGCTCTTTTTCATTTTTTTTCTGCACGCCGGAAACATACAGTGCATTGCCTAAAACATGGAGCGCTTCGACGAAATTAGGATCAAGAATCAGGGCTATTTTTAGTTTTTTAATGGCCAAAGAAAGAATCTTTCCCGCCGTTTCTTCATTGGCATATTCAAATAGTGAAAGACCCTGACGATAAAATAGATGAGGATTAAAAGGATCCAATTGTTGGGCTTGTTCAAGACAATGAATCCCTCTCTTATCTTCTCTTTTCAGAAGAAACAATTCGCCGCAAAGTAAGTAATATTCTGCATCTTTGATGGGAGTTTTATGGCTCATGAACTATCCAAAATAAGCTTTCACGTAAATCACGGGAGTATATGGAAATAGGATTTTTTTTCACAATCCATAGCTCTTTCTTTAAGGGTCTAATTAGCAATTAAATAGTTAATAATGAAAGATTTAAAATAAATTAAAAAAAGATTTTTCTTAATTGATTGATTCCAAAAAAGTCTTGTGAAAATTTTCTGTGGAAAAGAGCTGCGCTTGCTCACTTTTTAGATATGCTCTAATACGAGTTAAATAATTTTCATACTCTT
>CAYSQP010000179.1:0-2001 GCA_964433285.1 uncultured bacterium
CCATTTTGTCACTTTAGCAAACCATGTGGAAGCACTCTATGCCCAAAAACATAAAAAAGAAAAAGGGGCTAAAAAAATTAGTTTTATTGCAGAGATACTCCGCTTTCTAGGTGAGATCGAGGTAGTATTTGCCGTCTGGGTAGTCCCATTACTCATTGTGATTTTTTTCTTCTATGATTGGAAGACGGCTTTGAATTACCTAGATTCTAGATTTTATGAAGAACCCTTTTTTGTTGTGATTATCATGAGTTTGGCCTCCACACGTCCCATCTTTCAGCTTGCTGAAAAGGGGGCCCATTTTATTGCCAAAAGATTGGGGGACTCTCCTGGCGCTTGGTGGATTACTGTGATGACTTTAAGCCCTCTTCTAGGCTCAGTGATTACCGAAGCGGCCGCCATGACTATCGGTGCGCTTTTACTGAAAAATCGATTTTATAGTTATGGGGTGAGTAAGAAACTTGCCTATGCGACATTAGGCCTTATGTTTGTCAACTTTTCAGTGGGTGGCATGCTGACTAATTTTGCCGCGCCGCCCTCTTTGATTCTATCGCATTGCTACAAGTGGACAGCGTTTGATTTTTTCAATCAATTTGGTTTTAAAACGCTCTTTGGAGTTATTTGTATGAACCTGCTCTATTTTTTTATTTTTAGAGCAGAATTTAAAAAGCTAAAAAAATTTAAGCCAGATCTAGAAATCAAAAAAGAGGAAAAGGTGCCTTTTTGGATCACCTGCGCCAATTTGGCATTTATTTCTTGGGTGATCTACATGAAAGAATATTCTCCTATTTTTGCAGGGACCTATCTATTATTTTTAGGGTTTCATCATGCTACGCGGCCTTATCAAGATCCGATTACGATCCGCAGGCCCATGATGGTTGGACTTTTTCTTGTGGGGTTAACGATCCATACCGAGTTTCAAAAATGGTGGATTGAACGTCTTTTAACCCATTTAAATTATGGAGAAATGATGTTTACAGGAGTTGTTGTCACAGCTTTTACAGAAAATTCTGTGCTAGCGCAACTTTCCTGTCTTATTCCTGACTTAACTCCGCTGCTCAAATATGCCCTTGTGGCAGGGTTTATTGCAGGGGGTGGACTCACGGTGATTGCCCATGCCCCTAACCTAGTGGGGCAAACAATTCTAAAAAAATACTTTAGAAGAGGGGTCTCACCACTCTATCTTTTTTTAGGCGCACTAGCTCCAACACTGCTTTTTTTTGCCATTTATTACTTTTTCCCGCCACAATAGGCCTATGCTCGAGAGAAATGTCCAGATACAAGATTATATCCATGCTTTATTTGCTCAAGAAGATGAAGACCTTACACGTGCAGTAGAACATTCTAAAATGGCAGGTTTAAAAGAGATCCATGTTCCAGCAGGCGTGGGCAAAATGCTTTACCTTCTTGCTAAACTCCAAAAGCCAAAAAGGATATTGGAAATTGGAACTTTGGGTGGGTATAGCACACTTTGGCTGGCTAAAGCGCTTCCTTCAGATGGTAAGATCATCACTATTGAAAACCAGGAAAAAAATAGACAGATTGCTTTTGAAAATATCTGTGCTGCTGGATTGCAAGACAGGGTGGAGATTCTTCTTGGGGATGCAAGAATACTGCTTGATTCTTTAGAAGGCTGGTTTGATCTTATTTTTATTGATGCTGATAAGGAAAATTATCCATTTTATTTAGAGTATGCGGTGAAGCTATCGCGGTCTGGTAGTTTGATTTTATCTGATAATCTGATTCCCAAAAGGGGAGTTGTTGAGCATCCTGATCCTCGAGATAATGAAGCAGTGGCGATTTATAAATTTAACCAGATCATGGCAAATCATCCTCGATTAGAGGCAACCCTTTTTACAACGCTTGTGAAGGATCGTCTCGATGCTCTCGGCGTTGCACTTGTCAAATAAATGCAAATAAGTAATAGGAAGGATACCTGTGGGAGTTAGCCTGCCGAAGAGTAGATCTTGGACCGCCTCTTCGGCGTCGGGATCATTTTCATAA
>CAYSQP010000180.1:0-1999 GCA_964433285.1 uncultured bacterium
GTATGCTGCTTATGATGGCCTCAGTAATTTAACAGGGCATAAAATCAAACCGTGAAAGCAATCATTGTTAAAAACCAGGAGCTTGTGTTTGGGGAAATTCCTACCCCAAAACCGCGCGCAGGTCAGCTTTTAGTGAAAAATCATGCCTTTAGCGTCAATTACATGGATCTTCTGCAGAAAAAAGGCAACTATCCAGTACCGCCTCATGCTTCTCCTATTCTTGGCGTAGATATAGCAGGAGTCGTTGAAGAAGCAGCCACTCATACTAGCCACTTTAAAAAAGGCGATCGCGTCATGTGTCTCTTAGATGGCGGCGCCTATGCTGAATATGCTGTTGCAGAAGAGGCACTTTCTATGCCGATTCCCGATCATCTTTCTTTTGAAGAAGCGGCAGCCATTCCAGAGGTTTTTTTAACAGCTTACCAGGCTCTTTTTATGATTGGAGAAATCCAGCCGCTCCAATGGGTTCTTATCCATGCTGGTGCAGGCGGAGTGGGTAGCGCCGCAATACAGCTTTGCAAAGAGGCGCAAGCAAAAGCGATTGCCACATGTGGTTCTTTAGAGAAAGTAGAGGCTTGTATTGCTTTGGGTGCAACAGCTGCACTCAATTATCGCGCTGGTTCTTTTGCCCCAAAAGTGATGGACCTATCCGAAGGCCATGGTGTGGATCTAATCTTAGTTTTTGTCGGTGCTAGCTACTGGGAGCAAAATTTCCAAGCCCTTGCTCAAGGAGGGGCCATTGTGCAGCTTGCTACCCTAGGTGGTGCCAAAATTCCCCAATTGGATCTTTCTTTGCTTATGGCCAAATGGGCGACTTTAACAGGGACAACATTGCGCCATCGTCCCCTAGATTATAAAGCGCGACTTGTCAAAGAATTTTTCCAATTTGCGCTTTCTAGATTTAAGAAGAAGCTACTTCGCCCTGTTATCTATAAAGTACTTGGATGGAAAGAGATAGAGCAGGCGCATAAGATGCTAGAAAAGGCTTCTGCCATCGGCAAGATTGTATTAGTCATAAAATAACAGACTTGCATAATTGTCCTAACAAAGAAGAAAAAGGCGTGAAGAATAGACGTCGGGACTTTCGTCCCCGGCCTACGGGGCAGCAGGGATGCGCCAGGCGCGTCCCGACTGTCTATGGCGCCTTCTTTCTCTTTTTAATCATAATTACGCCACAAAACTTTCTTTACATAGAAGGGAAAATTAAAATCTGCTATTGTTTTCCAAGTGAAAAATGCGCTCATCAAATTGCTTCTTTTCTTTAGACCTAGAGTTAAAGAGAACCGTAATCCCCCACAAACAATCTTAGTCGTTTCTACAACTGGGCTTGGTGATACTCTTTGGGCAACACCAGCTCTACGCGCTTTGAAAGAAACTTATCCTTTGTCAAAACTTGTTGTTTTAACAAGCCAATTGGGGGCGCAAGTTTTACAGAATAATCCCCATATTGATCAGTTATTTCAAATCGGCGATTCTCTATTTTTTTCTTTGCTGCGTCTTTTTTTTGTTTTAAAAAAAAAGCGGTTTGATCGGATTTATATTTTTCATAGTTCACAGAGGCTGATCTTTCCCTTTTGCGCCCTTTTGGGCTCCCCTCAAATCATCGGGACAAAAGGGATCAATAAAGATCTAGATTTTATTTTGACCCACTCTTTTGAAAACAAACTGCAACATGAAATCGAAAGACGCTTAGAACTTATAGGCCAGATAAATGCACCGCAACATCTTGAATTTTTTACTCATCAAGAAGATGAAAAGAGAATTGAACTGTTTTTGCAGTCGCACACTATCCATCCTTCTACAATGCTCATTGGGTTGCATCCTGGCGCGCAGAATCTTTTTAAACAGTGGCATCCGTCGCGCTTTATTGCTCTTGGTATCAAACTCAAAGAAAAATGGAACTGTACCGTTATTGTATCTGGCAATGAGCAGGAAGCGGACCTTGTGGCTGAAATTGCCTCGAAAATTCCAGGAGCCATTCCAATTGCAGGTGAGCTTT
>CAYSQP010000181.1:0-1997 GCA_964433285.1 uncultured bacterium
TCAATACTCCCAATATCCTATTTTTTTAGCTGAAGTGGCTTCGACTTTTAATGAAGAGTTGATGCTCCGTTATCTACTTTCCCAAAATCTATCCAAAGCAGAAAGAGCCTTTCTTATTAATCAGAAAATAGAAGATATACGGCTCACATTTTTTAGACAGGTAATGTTTGCTGAATTTGAATTAAAACTCCATGAATGGGCAGAAAAGAATATTCCCTTAACGCCTGCATTCCTCAAGGAAGAGTACCGCAAGCTCAATAAAGACTATTTTGGACCTGCAGTGACCATAGACGAAGAAATAGAGATAGAGTGGGCGCGCATTCCCCATTTTTATACTAATTTTTATGTGTATCAGTATGCCACAGGCATCAGTGCCGCATTTGCGTTATTTGAAAGAGTGATAGAAAAAGGTGAAAGTGCAAGAGATCAGTATTTGCAATTTTTATCGTCAGGGTGTAGTTTGAGTCCTCTTAAGACCTTGCAGAGCGCAGGGGTGGATATGAGAACATCAGAGCCAGTAGAGGCAGTGATACGCCGTTTTGATCAGTTAGTAGATGAGCTTTTTGACAAGCTGCTTCCTCAAAAGGAACGGGTAAGTTCATGGATAAAGAACAAAAATTAAAATGCAAAGATTCTTTTATTATTTTAAATGAGAAGGGGCTTCATACGCGGCCTTCTACTGAACTTGTAAAATGCGCTTCTTCTTTTAAATCGCATGTCACGCTTTTTTATCAAGATCTTGTTGTGAATGCTAAATCTCTTCTGGGGATTTTGATGCTAGCAGCTGCTCGAGGAGCCAAAATCCGTGTTGAGGCAGAAGGCGAAGATGCTGAACAAGCAGTGCGAACAATTGTTTCCTTAGCCAGAAACAAATTCAATATTAAGTATTAAAATTGATTATTCTTCAACGGCGACAGCTTTTTCGAAGATGTCACGGCGGCATAAAAGAGGGACATTGCTCACAAGTGCCAGTGTGATGCAGTCGCTAGGACGAGCATCGATCTCTAAAATATGTTTTTCATCGCCTACCTGTTGTTCGAGAAAAAGGCGCGCAAAATAGGTGGTGTTTTCGATGTCATTAATCACAACCTGTATTGGTTTAATGTTAAATCCCTTGAAAATCGCATTCATAAGATCAAAGGTGTAAGGGCGCTCTTTAGGTTCTTGTGTGAGGTAGTTTTGAAGAATTTTGCCAATGTTGGGCTCAGTGTAAATGGCAAAACGTTTTTGTTCTGTGCCCAAAATGATCACCGTATAGGAACGGGATTGCATTAGTTTTTTAAATGCTACAGGGATTAATTCCATATTTTTACATCGCCATTTGAATAACCGACAATCACGCGCCCTGCTAACCTTAAGAAAAATCCTGTGTCTACAACGCCAGGAACTTCTTTCATTGCCTGATGGTCTTTTTCTGGATGGGTGCGTAAGCTGTCAAAATGAATATCAAAAAGGTAGTTATGGTTATCTGTCACAACGTGGCCACCCGAAGGAAGTTTTCTAAAAGCGCCCTTATAGCCCAATTTTTCTAAATGATGGGCCGTTGCATGGCAGCCAAAAGGGATCACTTCCACAGGCAGCTTTGCTTTTCCTAGTTTTTCCACAAGTTTTGCTTCATGTACAATCACCACTAACTCTTTGCTTAAAGCAGCTAAGATTCTTTCACGGACAAGGGCACCGCCTCCTCCCTTAATCATTTTTTTTGAAGGATCGATCTCATCGGCCCCATCGACGGTCATATCCACAGAAGTCACATGGAGAATATCAAGCAGAGGAATATTGCCTTTACGAGCGAGATGTTCTGATTCAGAGGAGCTAGCAATCGCTTTGATCTTTAAACCATTTTTTACTTTTGCAGCTAGTTCTTCAATAAAAAAAGTGGCTGTTGTTCCTGTCCCTAGACCGACTAACATTCCTTCTTTAATGAAACGAATTGCAGTGTTGGCAGCAGCTTTTTTTGCAATTTCAAATGCCATAACGCAAATATATACGAAAAG
>CAYSQP010000182.1:0-1878 GCA_964433285.1 uncultured bacterium
CGCCTTTGGATTTTCATGCACGCTTTAGCGCAACTTCCAAAGTGTACCGTTACCATCTTCACTTAGATAAAATTTGCGATCCTTTTAAAAGGCCCTATAGCCTGCATGTCCACTTTCCCTTATCCCTTGATCTTTTAAGAAAAGCGGCCAACTATTTTATTGGAGAGCATGATTTTACCTCTTTTGCTAATCATAAGACTCCAGTAAAAAGCAATATTAGAACGATTACACGGATAGATATAGTACCAGAAAGTGGTGGAGCTTACTTAGAATTTGAAGGGAGCGGCTTTCTCTATAAAATGGTGCGCAATATCACAGGGACACTGCTCGAAGTGTGCCGAGGAAAAATAGCATTTAATGAGCTACCTGAAATATTGGCTGCAAAAGATCGCAGCAAAGCTGCGGCAGCGGCACCCCCACAAGGACTTTTCTTAGTGAGAGTATTCTACGGCAAAGTGACAGCATCCAAGGAAGAAAACCGAGAAATGCCATTTAAGGCCGTTTCTTTAAGCTGAGGATGCTGATCAGGGCAGATAAGCACGGGCCTAGCATCCGTTGCTTTTAAAGCTTGGATACCGCGCAAACTATCTTCAAATCCCACAATACGATCAGAGCTATCAGCTAAAAGTTCGATCGCCTTTAAGTAGCCGTCAGGGGCTGGCTTGGCTCTTTCATATTGCTCTCTTGTGATCCAGACAGGGATCGTATTTAAAATAGTATGGAAGCTGCGGATGAGTTTTACCTGCTCTTCAGCAGAATTTGTGACCACACACCGTTTTATTTTTCGAATAGACAATGCTTTTAAGAAATTTTCTACACCCGGCAAAAGGGCTACCTTCCCCTTCTTTAATAGATCCATATAGGCCTGTTTTTTTTCTGCGTAGAGCACATTCCAATGAGGCTCTTTAGCATAAAGCTCTGGCAGGGTGGAATAAATCGCATTAGAAATGCCAGTATCGTAGTGAGCAATTTCGCAGTAGTGGTTGAAATCCCAAGGCAAAATACACCCATGGTTTTTACACATCGTTTGATAGGCGGCAAAATGGAGCTGTTCGGTGTCTACCAAAAGCCCATCAAAATCAAGAAGGAAAAGGTCAAACTGTTCGATCCATCTAAAATGCATTACATGCCATTGTAAAAGGTTAGCTTACAGCTGTCCAATCCAATTTTTCTATTGTGGATCAAATAAATTTTTAATATTGTAATCAAATTTTTACTAAGGAGTTTAAACTTATGTCCGCTATACCAAAAATTTCCCCTGAACAGCAGAGTATAATCACACAGATTGCAAATTTTAATTCCGACATAGACAAAGTCGAGGCGCTCATTAGAGATTATGTACCGACAGTGATCAGAAAAGTTGAAACAGTCTATAAAATAACTCTTTCTCCTTCACAAGTTGCAAGTATACGCTATAAATTCAAACATCACTGTCAACTTACAATTACTGGTATCATTGTTCAAAAAACCATGAACTTATATGTACTTGCATTGGGAAGAACATCCCCTATAGAGCTAAAGAGGGTTTTTACGCTCCGCCAAGGCGGCTTTGCAGCAACAAAAGAAGATGTTGGTTTTTTAGATTTTACAATCGCATTAAATGCAATTGGACAACACATCAAAAAAATCAAACTTGAGGATTCTGTTCTTAAGCAATTGGAGGACACTGCCTTTAAGGAAAAGATCTTTGAACAGATTGTTCATTCCACGTATGCAAAAGATGATGAGAAGCGGCCTGCTTCGCCGGGTAGGAAAAAAACTCTATTTGAGAAGCTTACTGGTTCAAATTAAAGATTGCAATGCGGTCGGCAGGATATAAATTAAAAAAAATTATTTAAAATGGGTGTATTGCATACTTCCCCCTCTTTTTCGTGCCCG
>CAYSQP010000183.1:0-1872 GCA_964433285.1 uncultured bacterium
CAGCAGGGAATTGCGAAGCAAAGTCCCGACTGTCTATAACGCCTTCTTTCTTCTTCTTAATAATAATTATGCAACAAAGCCACAGCAAACCCGAAAAAAATCAAAACTCTTTCTTGCTCTGTGTCTCTGTGGTTGTATTTATACTTTTTAAGCGATGGGGCGGTTAGTGGCTTGAGTGTGGCGGATTTTGCGTGTTGTCCACCATTGCTGGAGAATGCCAAGCAACATCGAAAAGAGCCAATAGATGTTAAGACCCGAAGGGAAATGGTAAAAAAGAACGGCAAACACAATGGTCATGATATTTCCCATCATCCTTTGCTGTCTTTGCTGGTCGGTCATGGGAGCATTGGGATTCTTAGGTGTGCTCATCTTCTGTTGGAAATACATCACAAGCCCTAGAATGATGGGCAAAAGGTGGAATGCATTGCCAAAGAAGATCAGTGGATAGTTCCAGCGAAAAAGAACATCAGGTGCAGTCAGGTTATCAATCCACCCAGGGATGAAAGCAACGCCACGCAGCTCAAATGTGGATTTTAAAAGATCAAACATGCCAATCAAAAAGGGCATCTGGATAAGCAACGGGAAACAGCCACTGAAAGGATTAACCCCTTTTTCACGGTAGAGTGTGACAATTTCTATCTGAGCTCTTTTCGGTTCTTTTTTATACTTCTCTTGAATGGCAGCGATTTTAGGAGCAATTTCTTGCATTTTAAGCGTGGATTTAATCGACCAGTTATTGAGCGGGTAGAGCATAATGCGCAGAGCAATGGTCAGTAAAATAATGGAAAATCCCCACGAATGGGTGATGGAGTGGAAAAAACTCATCAAAAAGAAAAGGAATTTAGCAAAAGGCTCTGAAATAAATGCGAACCATCCTTGGAAGCTGATGCTGGAGTGGTAATCGGGATTATACCCAGTGATTGGGTCGGTATAATAGGTATCCACACGCTCTAAAATATTGCGCTCATAAGGGCCTGCAAAAATGCGGAATTTAGAAAGAGATCCTGCAGGATTTAGTGGGATATTTAAACTGTACCCTGGATATTTATCAGCCGGGTAGCGTTTATAGGCAGCATCGATAAGTGAAATTCGAGAAGGCACTGTTTCGCCAGGAATATTTTGCGCAGTAAAGCCAGAGCCAGCTTGTGTGAGTGGATCGATGATAATGCCAAAGAAGCCATTTCCATCGCTTAACCAGTTTGGATAGATAAAAGAAAAGGCACTGCTTGTTTTAGGAAGGTCGATCTGTTCAATTTGGCCTTTTTTTTGTTTTGTAATTTTGTATTTGAGAATCGGAGTGAAATTATCTGAAATCAGTTCGACCTCTGGCACTCCTGATGTGAGCATCAGCCCACGTGCATCTCCCTCTACTTTGATGGTTAGATCGATGCAATAGGGAGCATCGTCTACTTTTTCAGGGAGTGAAAATGTCTTTGTGATCCGCCTTTGTGGTTGGACGAGTTCAAACTCAATTAAATTTTTTTCAAACCGTTTAAGCTCGTAAAAATGGCTTTCATTCTGCTCTTGTTCAGCAAGAACATTTAAAGCATATAGGGAAGCGGGAATTGTCACAGGAGAGTGACCAAGGGCTGCCATTTGATTACGCCGCACAAGTGGATAGTAGCCCCCAGCTGTGCGCTCTTTTTCAATGACTCTTCCTGAGGCATCGATTGTTTTAGAAGGAAAGAGAGGAAAGAAATCGTTGATTTCAGAATCTTTGCGCATCTGCCTATCAATATCGATCTTTTTTACCACGCTTTTAGGATTTTGAGCAGATTGGAAAGGAAGATTGATCTCCTCTAATGCACCATTGAGGTTTGAAAAAACCAGTTGTTGATACTCATTTTCAATCACGTAGTGCTGGCCTTCCTC
>CAYSQP010000184.1:0-1802 GCA_964433285.1 uncultured bacterium
GCAGAGCTTCATTTTTTTCGGGTTCGCTGCCCCGAAAAAAATAAACTAATTCTCCCTCTTAACTCTGTGCCTCTGTGGTTGCATCTAGGATTGCATTTATTTTGAAATTTCTTTTAAGTAGGCTGCGCCTAAAGGAAAGCCGTCCATAGGTTTTCCTGCTTTTTTCTGAGCGAATTGTTCGATGATTTTAAGGGCAAGCACCTTTCCAAGCTGCACTCCCTCTTGATCAAAAGAATTAATATTCCAGATAAATCCTTGGAAAGCCACTTTATGCTCATAAAATGCAAGCAGTGCCCCCAAAGTACGAGGATCAAGCTGCTTGGCAAGTAAAATTCGATTCGGTCTATTTCCTAAAAAACCTTTATTGGGATTGGCATTTTTTTGACCTGTGGCAAGCGCAATCGATTGAGCAAAAAGATTAGAAAGCAGCTTTTCTTGGCAGGAAGTCGACTGATAGACAAAATCATCCTGTAATTGACTGTCTACAAAACCGATAAATTCAAGGGGGACAATTGTGGTTCCTTGATGGATCAGCTGGTAAAAAGAGTGCTGCCCATTAGTCCCCACCTCTCCCCAAACAATAGGACCTGTTTCAAAATCAACAAGTCGTCCTTCTTTATCGATATGCTTTCCATTGGATTCCATATCTAGCTGCTGCAGATGGGCAGGGAAGCGCAGCAGCGCTTGCGAATAGGGAATCACTGCCAAAGTGGCACACTTTAAAAAATTGCGATTCCATATGCCCAAAAGAGCCGCAAGCAATGGTAAATTTGCTTTAGGATCAGGATTTTTGGCCAGCTTATCCATTTCGCTGGCACCACGCAAAAATTCTTCAAATCGATCGGTGCCAAGTGCAAAACAGAGCATCACTGCCCCTACCATTGAAGTGACAGAATAGCGGCCCCCGACATAGACCCAGATATAAAATGAAGCCAGATATTTAGCTGGGTCATCCATAGGACTTCCCTTGCCTGTCACAGCAATCAGATGCTCCTTAGGATTTAGGCCAGCTTTTCTTAATTTATCAGCCACATACTCTTCATTTGTTTTTGTTTCTAAAGTAGTTCCCGACTTAGAGACAATCACAAAGACTGTTTTGGAAAGATCTAAAGAGTGCAAAACGGCGGCAGGATCATCAGGATCCACATTGGAAATAAAATGGACCCTGCGCCCTTTTTTTTGAAAAGCCTCTAAAGCGATATAAATAGCACGAGGACCTAAATCAGAGCCTCCAATGCCAATTTGGACAAGATCGGTAAAGCGGTCCTCTATCGACTTTAAAAATTGTTTTAGCTTTTCAAATTCTAAGCGCGCTTTTGCAGCTGCTTCCTTGGCAACTGCAGCTGTTTCTTTACCATTAAAAAAATCGCGCATTGCCGTATGGAGAGCAGGTCGATTTTCGCTTTCAAATCCTGTGATGAAATTAACAACTTCCCCTGCTTGCATAGAAACCATCTGCTGGACAGCTTCCCTTTCTTTGGCCAGATCAAAAAGGGCACTCAAGATGGTAGTATCGACTCTTTCTGTAGCATAAAAAAATTTAAATCCAAGATTGGATGCCACCATTGACTGGATACGCGCAGGCGTCAATACCCCTTCTTTAGAAAGATCAGGGGCTGTTTTTGCAAGCTCCTGCAGAGTTTTAAAAGACTTTAATTGAGAAAATAGCACCATACCCGAACTTGAAAGTAGCATAAAGCACCATTTTAATGTTGATTTTTTAAAGCCATTTTAGGGTATATTCAACGGATCAAATCGGAGCATAGCGCAGTTTGGCTAGCGCAACTGCTTTGGGAGCAGTG
>CAYSQP010000185.1:0-1777 GCA_964433285.1 uncultured bacterium
TTCTATTCGAGGTAATGGGTTTGCCATAAAATCCTTATTATTTGTTTTAAAGTACGTATATTATAAACATTTATCCAATTTTATTTCAATATAATTATAATAATAAATAGAATAACTTAATTTCTTAACTGCCTATCGCTCAAATAGTTAATTCTTTAGGAGGGTGTGAATGTGCTGCATAACTCTTCTCTTTAACGTGCCCGTGCCCGTGTGCGTGCCCGTGCCCGGTTAATTAATTGGAAAAAAAGATTGGGAAAAGATCGGGCACGGGCACGTTATAAGAAGTGAAATCAATAGAGCATTGGCTGACGGCACTTACGTTCCTCCTGAATCTTTTCAGGATATTTTACTCTTAGATGGCTGGTCACTGCCAAAGTGCGCACAAAGCTTTTTTTTGCAAGTCCTAACTCTTCAAAGGTGAGTTGGCACTCATCTAATTGGCCATCCTCTAGTTTTTCGGCCACCAGATTTTCTACAAGCTCTGTGAGTGTTGTCTCATTGATCTCCTCTAAGCAGCGTGAAGCAGCCTCGATCGTATCGGCCAGCATTATCAGCGCTGATTCGCGTGTATGCGGTTTAGGACCAGGATAACGGAATAGTTTTTCATCTACCTTTTCTTTTTCTTGCGCTATCTGCATCTGTTTACGATAGAAATAGTAGACAAGCGTAGTGCCATGGTGCTGGCTGATAATATCGATAAAACATTGGGGCAACCGATATTTTTTAGCAAGCGCCTCTCCTTCTGGGATATGGGCCACAATAACCTGTGTTGACTCTAACGGGGTTAAAAGCTGATGGATATTAAAAGCAGCCATCTGATTTTCAGTAAAATATTGGGGATTAAACAACTTCCCAATGTCATGGTATAAGGTGGCAACGCGGCACAAAAGACCATTGGCTCCAATGGCCTGTGCCGCCCCTTCTGCTAAATTGCCAACGACAAGAGAATGCTGATAGGTGCCAGGCGCTTCTGTGCTCATTCTACGCAAAAGTTCATTGTTAGGATCCATATATTCCATCAGTGTCATATCGGTCATCACATGAAAAATGGACTCCAAAAGCGGCAACAACCCCACAATCAAAAGCGCAATAAAGCTGATAAACACAAATGAGCTCGCAAGATCTTGCATCAGATGGATCGGGCTAAATAAATTTTGTGTGAAATTCAGTGCGAAAATCACAGGCACACAGACAAGCCAGACCTTAGCAAGAACAGAAAATAGTTCCTTTCTTTTATGCATCTTTTTGGCAAACATGATGGTGACCCAAGCAGCAATCAAATTAATGATTAAAAACCGGTTGTGATCTAAAGCCAGTGTCACCCCTAAAATAATGGTTAAAAAAGCAGACGCAAAAAGAGCAATGTCGGCGCCTACTAGGACATAGATCAAAATTGAAGCAAAGGGGATCAGTATCGGATACCGAAAAATATCGACAAGGTAGGTCACTTTATCGACAAGCAGATACTCAGCGCCTTTGGATAGCAGCAATGTTAAAATCACAATGGTGACCAGCAGAGTCACTTTTTGCAAAGAGTTAAGCATATCGCGATGATTGATGCGGAAGTAGACAATGCTAAGCACAGAAAAAAGCAAAGAGAGCAAAATGCTACCGATAATTGTGCGCGGCGCCCACAGGTCTCTTTCTTTGCTAATCGTCTCTTTCATCGCTTGGAGCATGGCCAGATGGCGGGTGGTGACCTTTTCGCTTGGATCGATGATACGGGTGCCCGCTTTGACCTGCGTATACTGGTGCGGAATACTATCTTGAACAATTT
>CAYSQP010000186.1:0-1735 GCA_964433285.1 uncultured bacterium
GCTTCGCACGGACTTCCGGATGAAAAATCAATTTGGCAAAGCGGATTGAAGCCCTTAAGGGCAGCAGGGACTTGCAAAGCAAAGTCCCGACTGTCTATGGCGCCTTCCTTTTCCTCTCTCCTCTTTCTCTCAGCTATTTTTCTATGCTTTCGATGATGTGGTCGATTTGGTGGATCCAATTGGAGATGTGGCTATCGTGCGGCTTGCGCTGATGCTCTTTGTGGAGAAGAAGGAGAATTTCAATGTAAGGAAACGGAAGCCAATCGGCCCCGACATGCTCTGTTAAATAATAACCAAAACTATGTTCCTGACCTGGAGGATATTGCATTATCTCATCTATTATTTTTTTTAATTTTAAAATAATCGTTGGATTCTTTTTTTCTAAAAATTTTATAAAGTTGAAATCTTGACCAATTTTATGCCATAATCCAGACAGCTGCTGTGCAAATTCAGGATGTTTGCTTTGATCTTTAGATCCTAGGTGGCTAAGGAGGTTTTTAAATGTTTTTAGATCTTCTAAAAGATGACTCTCTTTTTCCTCAGATGGGGATAAAAGATGATAAGAATCAAAAAGCGATTTCAAATAACTTAAAATGGCAGCGTTAACAGTTTTTTTTATCGCCTCAGGAAGATTGGCAAACTCCTCTTTCCCTTTTTTATCGCTTTCCACGCGCGGAATAAGAACTCCCTCATCGCGGTGCCGATCTGTCTCATCAACAGGTTTATCAAATCCGCCCATATATATACTAAATGCCTTTAAAATAGAAATTAATCAATAATTATTGACTTCAGATGCAATGTTGTTTAACTTTTACGACAATAATAAATATGAAAGGAGAACTTAGATGAGCTTCTTGGATCTGTTTAAACCGGCCCCCCATGCTCAGGAGATTGAGGGCGCAGATCTTATAAAAAAGAGTTATAAGTATTTTCGTATTAATATCTTTTACGGGATGTATATTGGCTACGTTTTCTACTATTTCACGCGAAAAAGCTTTACTTTTGCAATGCCCTCGATGATGGCCGATCTTGGCTTCGATAAAGCCGATTTAGGGATTTTGGCCAGCGTGATGGCGGTCACTTATGGAATCAGTAAATTTTTAAGTGGTGTTTTAAGCGATCGTAGCAATCCGCGCTATTTTATGGGGATCGGGCTGATTTTGACCGGAGTGCTCAATATTTTCTTTGGCATGTCCTCTTCCATAGCATTTTTTGCGCTGTTTTGGGGACTCAATGGTTGGTTCCAAGGATGGGGATGGCCTCCTTGTGCACGTTTGCTAACGCATTGGTATTCTCAAAAAGAAAGAGGCACCTGGTGGGGGGTCTGGAACACATCTCACAGTGTGGGCGGCGCGCTCATTCCCATTATTGCTGCTGTCTGTGCTCAGTACCTAGGATGGCGTTATGCCATGTATCTTCCTGGTGCTTTTTGTATTTTAATCGGCTTTTTTGTGCTTAATCGTTTGCGTGATACGCCGCAATCACTTGGTTTACCGCCCATCGAAAAATACCGCAACGATTTTGCTGAGGCTTCTATTGAAAAAGAGAAAGAGCTTTCCATGCGGCACATTCTTTTCAACCATGTGCTCAATAATAAATACATCTGGATCTTAGCGATCTCCTACTTTTTTGTTTATATCATTAGAATGGCAATTTTTGACTGGACAGTCCTCTATTTGGTGGAGACAAAAAATTATTCAATGATCGGTGCAGGAGCTTGTGTCTGCTGGTATGA
>CAYSQP010000187.1:0-1703 GCA_964433285.1 uncultured bacterium
TCCTCCTTTGCATTTTCCTGCGATGAACTAGAATCTGATCATGGAGATGATTTTTCCTGCCATTTCCATTGCACTCTTAGCTGGCATAGAATCGCTACTCTCTGCTGTTGTGGCAGATGGGATGACAGGTAAAAAACATAAATCGGATAAAGAGCTATTTGCACAAGGTGTGGGCAATATACTTTCGATTCTCTTCAATGGGATTCCAGCGACAGGCGCTTTTGCAAGAACTGCCACCAATATCAAAACAGGAGCAGTGAGCCCTCTTGCAGGAATGTTCCATGCTGTTTTTCTACTCTTTATGGTTCTTTTTTTAGGCCGCTGGGTAGCGCTGATTCCGATGCCTACACTTGCCGGTATTTTGATTGTCGTCTGCTACAACATGAGCGAGTGGCGCTATTTTGCTAAACTCTGCTTAAGTCCTAAATATGATATCGCGGTGCTGCTGGTCACTTTTTTCTTAACCGTCTTTGTTGGACTTGTCCCTGGCATTCAGGCAGGTGTTTTACTGGCCGCTTTTCTGTTTATGCAGACAATGGCTAGCCGCTCTGAGGCACGTTATATCCAAAAAAGCTTAAATGAAGCCGAAAAAGAGGATCCTCCAACGGCTGTACAAAACATTCCTGATGGAGTTGAAGTGTTTGAAATTTATGGCCCTTTCTTTTTTGCTGCCGTAGAGAAATTTAAAACAGCCTTAAGCCGCATCCATCTTGTGCCTAAAGTGCTTATTTTGCGGATGCGCCATGTGCTTACCATCGATGCTACAGGCATCCGTGCGTTAGAAGACATCCTGGCCAAATCTAAACGAGAAGGGACAATCCTACTTCTTTCTGGGGTAAAGCCACACGTGCATGAGATTTTGACCCGTTATGGATTTATTAAGCATATTGGAACTGAGTATGTGTTTAGTGACTATGAAAGCGCCTTAAAGTATGCATCCGCTTTCGTAAAACCAGTACCTCAGACAGCTACGCAGCTAGTTTCTTAGACCGCTTTTTTAAACTGGCTTTTAAGACTTTTACAAAATCATCTGTTTTAGTGGGCTTGATCCGTTTTTTGGGTGCCTTAATTCTTTTGCCTTTGGCTTTTGCATGGATCACAGAGAGCATTTTTTCTCGATAGGTATCTTTATAAGCTTTAGGATCAAAAGTAACGCTGAGTTGATCGATCAGTTTAATCGCCATTTCAACTTCACGTTTAGACCCTTTTTCTTCTTTAGGGATGTGGAGTACTTTATAGTCCCGAATTTCATGAGAAAAGCGGAGCTGATCTAAAATAATAAACTCTTTATAGGGCTTAATGGCGCCTAAATGCTCTTGATTCCTTAAGACAAATCTAGCAATACCCACTTTACCTGTTTGCTTAAGCGCTTCTCTTAAGAGGGCATAGGCCTTTGCCGCCCCTTTTTGCGGCTCTAAAATGTAGGGCTTTTCAAAGAAAATAGGGTCGATCTCATCAAGATGAGTAAAATCGACAATGTCGATTCTTTTCGTCTGCTCTGCGGCTGCCTTTTCAAAATCCTCATCAGCAAGAACAATGATATCCCCATTTTCCAGCTCATAACCCTTAACAAGCTCTTCCCAAGCTACTTCTTTGCCTTCCTTTTTACAAATGCGGGCATAGCGGATTGTTGAGCGGTCTTTTTCATGCAAAAGATGGAATTTAAGCTCTTTTTCTTTGGTGCCGCTGTAAAGATTTACAGG
>CAYSQP010000188.1:0-1690 GCA_964433285.1 uncultured bacterium
GTAAGCCTTACAAAGTTAAATCAGGCGATTCTTTAGAAAAAATTGCGCGCGTCTGCCACTGTTCCATCGACGAGCTTAAAAAAATCAATGGTTTAAATCATGACACAATCATGATTGGTCAAGAACTGCAAATTCCTCAATGACAAATAGATCTCCCATCGGTATTTTTGATTCTGGCTTAGGCGGCCTGACAGTGATGAAGGAACTTGTCAAAGTCCTTCCTCATGAGAATTTTCTCTATTATGCAGACAGTGCCCATCTCCCCTACGGAGAAAAGAGCAAAAGCTACTTGATTGATCGCGCTCATGCTATTGTCTCTTTTTTTGAAGAAAAAAAGGTCAAGTTAATTGTGGCTGCCTGCCATACCGCTTCTGCCACTGCATTAGAAGAGGCTCAAAATAAGACCACGATTCCCACTTTAGGGATTGTTGAATCAGCTATTCAAGCCCTCGCTGCAGAAGGTGCCTTGCACATTGCAGTCCTTGCCACTAAGGCCACCATCGATTCTAAAGTGTATCAGCTCTGCATCAAAAAACAGATTAAAAAAGCGACAGTATTGCCCATTGCATGCCCCCATTTTGTTCCTCTGATTGAGAATGATAAAGAAGTTGAAGATGCGATTTACCAAACTTTAAAACAGCTGGAAAGTCACTCTATTGATACGCTTCTTTTAGGAAGTACTCACTATCCTCTGATCCAGTCCTCTATTCGTAAGCAGCTAAATCCTGCTGTGAAATTGATCGATCCCTCCGCCACATTTGCTGTGGCCGTTTATCAATTTCTTCTTCTCCACCATCTTCTAAATCCCAAAAAAACAGCCGGTGAGCACCATTTTTTCTCCTCGAAAAAAAGCTACGATTTTCACAAGCAAGCCTCTAGAATTCTGCTTGCAAACCTTTAAAAACCAAGTATTCTAGTGTAAAACAGTAATTGGAACCTGCCTATGAAAAAGTTTTTATTTTTTTGCGCCGCAGCTACTACTCTCTCTTCTTTGACAGCCAATGAAGTTCTCACAGAGTTCAAAGCTGCCTATTTTCATCCTGAAAGCACGATTTTCCGTCGCATCTATGGCAGTGCAGGGATTTATGGAGCTGAAGTGTCTGTTCAGACCTGGTGCAATTTTTATACTTGGGCAAGCGGTGATTTTTTCATTAAATCTGGCCATTCAATTGGCTTAAGAGATGATACCAAAATCTATTTCATCCCTGTGGGCCTGGGATTTAAATATTTTTTTCCTCTTGATTGCTGGGATTTTTATTTAGGGGGTGGAGCGTTGGGAACCTACGTGCATATCAAAGATGACTCCTCTTTTGTCGTTCATCACAGCCAAAATTGGGGATGGGGCGCAATAGGAAAAGTAGGGGTGATCCGCACTCTTGGCAGCTGGTTTTTCTTTGATCTATTCACTAGCTATTCTTATACCCATGTTGGTTTTCACAGAAAAGATAACCATGTGATCACACGACACACTGCCAATCTTGGAGGTTGGTCAATTGGTCTTGGCATCGGTTTCTATTTGGGCTGTCGTGATTAATAACAGGGGTGGTAAAAAGGTAACAATCTGCTTGCTGCGACTTTGCCATATCAATCCTCTCTTGTCGCCCATATTATAAAATATGGGCTTCTCACTCGGATCGCTTCGCTTTGATCTGGCTTTGTCTCGCTATCGCATATTGTCACCTTTTTACCA
>CAYSQP010000189.1:0-1678 GCA_964433285.1 uncultured bacterium
TGGCAGCAGCTTTTTTTGCAATTTCAAATGCCATAACGCAAATATATACGAAAAGTTGAATTAAAATCTTGGGATGACCTACTCTACAAAGAGGGAAGCATGAAAAAGATCGCAGAAGAGAGCATCCAAACAAGAAAAGCGCGGGAGAAATTAAAAAAAAAGCTGGATGCTTTAGATCTTCAAGTCACTCCGCAAGCTTTAAAGGAAAAATCGATCGAAATTCATCACTGGATAGCTAGACATGCACAAAAAAGAGTCGTGCTTAAAGAAAAATCGATTTCTCTTTTCGATGAAAATCAAAACGCGGCACAGCTTTCTGAACGTATTGCAAAAATCGCAGAACAAATTAATGCCTCAAAATGAAACATCATAATGTTATTGACACTCTTAAAAGCAGTGGATTGATCGAAGCGGTAACAAGTGAAGAATTAAAAAAAAAGGTGGAAAAACCAATCAAAGTCTACATTGGCTTTGATCCTACTGCCGACAGTTTGCATTTGGGAAATTTTGTGGGGATCATGATGCTAGCCCACTTCCAGCGCTTTGGCCATACCCCTGTCATCATTTTAGGGGGAGCTACAGGACGCATCGGAGATCCTTCAGGAAAAAGCAAAGAAAGGCCTTTTTTGGATGATGCGGCAATTCGCAGCAATATCGCTTCTATTCGAAAAAATTTTGAAACTGTCTTGGATTTTAACCATCCCACAGCAAAACCACTCATGCTTAATAACGATGAATGGCTTGCTCCTTTCCATTTTATCGATTTTTTACGTGATATTGGGAAACATTTTCGTATTAATCAGATGCTTGCAAAAGAGATGGTGCGCTCGCGGCTTGAGTCCGAAGAAGGGATGAGTTACACAGAATTTAGCTACCAGATTTTGCAAGCTTATGACTTTTACCATCTTTTTACAAAAAAAGATCTGATTCTTGAAATGGGCGGCAGCGATCAATGGGGCAATATCACAGCAGGGATTGAACTGATCCGGAAGTTAACAGGGCAGACTGCCTATGGGCTTACATTCCCTTTACTCACACGCAGCGATGGAAAAAAATTTGGTAAAACAGAAGAAGGGGCTATCTGGCTTTCTCCAGAAAAATTGTCGCCTTATGAATTTTACCAATATCTATTTCGCATGCCTGATGCTGATGTGCTGCGTCTGATGCGCATGATTACTTTCATGGATCTTGAAGAAATTAAGGAATATGAAAGAGAAATGAAGAGTAGCCGCTATGTGCCTAATACAGCGCAAAAAAAACTGTCTGAAGAGGTGACCCGTATTGTTCATGGGGAGAAAGGGCTTGCACTTGCGCAGCGCGTTACAGAAGCTGCAGCGCCAGGGGCTAAAGCGCAATTAGATGCAGAGACATTGCAGGCAGTTTTAAAAGAGATGCCTCATGTGCTTTTAAGCAAAAATGAGGTAGTGGGACAAAAGTTTGTCGATATTGCAGTTAAAACAAATATCTTACCTAGCAAAGGTGAAGTGAATCGATTGATTCAAAATGGAGGCGCCTATTTGAATGATGAAAAAGTAGAGGATACTGGACTGCGGATTGAAGAAGGTGATTTGGTTGGCGGACAGTATCTGCTCATTGGAGTTGGGAAAAAGAAAAAAATTCTTGTAAAAGTACTTGCTTGAAAATAAAGCGATTAGAACAATGAGCAACAGATGAAGGA
>CAYSQP010000190.1:0-1669 GCA_964433285.1 uncultured bacterium
TCTAGGGGGAGTGCCGAAAGAACAACAAGGTGCATCTTGCTAGAAGTATAATTTTTATGGTACCAATCGATCATGGCCGAATTGGGGATTCCACTGAGTGTTTGTGCATTGCCAGTGGAAAATTTGGCATTGGGATGCAACGGGTTGCCTGTTTCTTTAAAGATCATGTACTGGCGCCAGCCATCATTTTCAATATTTTTGGCATGCTCTTGGTCGACTGCAAGTAGTTCTCTTCCAATGCTAGAAGAATTAAAAAGAGGATCAATAAAAAAGTGGGCAAAACGGTCAATGCCTCCTGCAAAAGCATCATTGTTGATTGAGAACATATAGACAGTGCGATCTGTGGCTGTGTAGGCGTTCATTTTGCCGCCATTATCCGAGATGTATCTGGCATACTCTCCCTCATCAGGGTAGGCCTTTGTCCCCATAAACAGCATATGTTCTAAAAAATGGGCCATGCCAGGGTATTCTTTGGGATCATTCCAAGAGCCAGCTTGAGCGGCAAGGCCAGCCGCTGATTGCTCAACGCCAGGGTCGGAAACAAGATAGGCTTCTAATCCATTTTTCAAACGAATTTTGGCTGTTTTTCTTTCAGCAAGGGAGGGGTTTAAAATGGAAAGCTGCGCCTGATCTTGAATCTCTTCAAATAAGGCATCAGTAGAAAAAAGTGCCCCTTGAAGTAAGATGCACAAGCAGAGTACAAATCTCATGTTCACTCCTGAAAAGAAGAATAATCTTTTTTAACTAAGCCCCAAATATAATCGGCACGCGATTTTCTGCGAACATACTTATCTTTGCTTTCAGAATTTGGAAACCTTTCCATATTAATTTCTGCGCCAACCGCCAGGTGGATAGCTGCTCTTTTGGTGAGGCGGCTCTCTCCCAATTCCACTTGGATTGTTTCGGGTGGGGGCAATAAGTTGTAAGTGGCAAGCGCCATCGGATAAAAATGGCTTTTTTTCGATGCTTTTTTCGACATTAGGTAAAACATTTCAATGCTTTGCGGATCAAAAGGGGCTACTTCAACAACACCTTTGGTATTAGGCCGGTCTCTGCCACCGCTGGGTGCAACATAAATGATTTTGCCACCCTCATCAAGAAGTTGTTTCATCAGTTCCATCGTCTTTTTATTGTGGAGCTGTTTTTTATGCTTTTCATCCGGGGGATAATCGATATACCGCTTTGAATAGATACAGAGCAGATTGCGACCCATGCTAAAAGGTATAGCAAGCAGGTCTGTAATCACGCGCTCACCGGCAACAAAAATCAGATTTTCAGCGATTTTAGGGTGGCTTTTTTCAAGAAGAATGCTGATGGCCTGTGGATCAGCTTCAATCTGATGGTTGGCAAATAAAATCACATTTTCTTTTTTAGCCAGCGCTTTTTTAATCTGGTCTAAATGTTCTAAGCCGTTTGCTGTAGAATGTGCAATGTCAACTAGCGGCTTTAAAAAATCGATCCCAAAAGCGTAATAGTCAAAAGGTTTGCGAATGTGATGATGATAAGGTTGGAATTGGTAAGGGTGACGCGCCTGTTTTTTTAGAAGTTCTAAATAGTTCTCAAATAAAGGAAGATAGTCAGATTTGGGGATGTCGAAGGGTTCTACTGCTTTTACATAGCTTAAAAAAAAATGCTCCAGAATCGGCTTTATCTTTTCTGGGATGTACCC
>CAYSQP010000191.1:0-1632 GCA_964433285.1 uncultured bacterium
TTTTTTTGCGATTGGACTGTTTCAGGACGTGCTTGAACAATGAATATTTTTTTGCTTTGACCATCTTTGGCCCATTCGATGTCCATCGGTTTTTGATAATGGTTTTCAATGGCAAGGGCCCATTTTGAAAGCTGAACAATCTCTTTGTCTGTCAAAACAAATTGGGTGGCTTTAGATACAGGGGTTGTACGATTGCGCGTGGTCTTTTTCCGATTGCCATAAACCATCATCTTCTCTTTTTTCCCTAACTCTTTTTTAATGATAGGCACATAGTGGGGATGATCCAAAAGCGTTTTAAACACCATGTATTCATCGGGCTGAATAGCGCCCTGCACCACATTTTCCCCAAGTCCAAACGCCGCATTAATAAGAATGCTATTGCGAAACCCGCTTTCTGTATCTAGCGTAAAGATAACGCCTGCACTTCCCTTATCTGAACGCACCATTTTTTGAATGCCAATTGAAAGAGCCACCTTTTCATGCGCAAATCCCTTTTCTATACGATAGGTGATGGCACGATCAGTAAACAGCGAGGCATAACATTTCACACAAGCCTCCAAAAGCTGTTTTTCACCGCGGATATTTAAAAATGTTTCTTGCTGGCCTGCGAAACTAGCATTAGGCAAATCTTCAGCAGTTGCGCTACTGCGCACAGCAACGTCGATTTGTTTGGCATGGTAGCGCTGGCTTAATTTACGGTAAGCTTGGCTAATTTCTTGTTGCATTTCTCGTGAAAATTTCCCTTGGAGAATCAGATGGCGCACGTGACTGCCAATAGCATGTAAAGCGTGAGGTCTTTTCTTTAATTTTTTAAGTGCGTAGAAAATTTTTTGGTCAAGGCCATTTGTTTTAAGAAAATCCCAATAGGCCTCTGCCGTTGTAGCAAAGCCCTCTGGAACAGTAATTCCCTCTTTTTTAAGAGTGCGGATCATTTCACCTAAAGAGGCATTTTTTCCACCCACTTTAGGAACATCTTGATTAGTCACCTCTTCAAAAAAGAGTATATGGCTCATTTAAACGCAATTCTGCATGGATTTTCTGCAGAATCAAGTATTTTCTCTTATTTATCGCCTGGCTGTAAGATGACGTCGAGTTCGCTAAAGCCTGCAACTTCGGCTGCATTTTTGATTATTTGATAAGTCCCAAAGTGGGCTTTTTTGTCATGGAAAAGTTTCAGAAAAAGACGCGGATTTTGCCGATGCGCCGCTTGCAGAATTTGGAGAAGCTGATCACTCCCTATGACTTTTGAATTTAACCAGATTGTATTGTCTGGATGCACATAAAGAGCTAGCGTATTATCTTGCTGTAGCGAAGGATGCTGCTTGTTGTCATGTGCAATCGAGGAAGCAAGTGCAACACGATCCACATCGAGCATGGGTGCCACAACAATAAACATGATCAGCACAACAAAGACCACATCGATGAGAGGCGTTAAGTTAATCATCCCCGCCTCTTCAGCGCTTGCATCTGGGGCTAAAGTTCTTGGCTTTCTACGCATGAACCTATCCTAACAAAATAAAACTTTGATTTTTGAGATTTTTTTCATAGATTTTAGAACTGCTTCGCAGCACATACTTAACAAGTAGGGCAAGAAGCAGTTCTAAAAGATATGGAAAAAGATTCAAAAAGCAT
>CAYSQP010000192.1:0-1626 GCA_964433285.1 uncultured bacterium
GGCGATTAACAATGCAATCAATCATTCCTTTTTCGATCAAAAATTCTGATTTTTGCGCTTTAGGAGGCAACTTTTCACGTGTGGTCTGTTCTACAACCCGCGGTCCTGCAAAGCCAATCAGTGCATCAGGCTCTGCCATAATAATATCGCCTAAAGTGGCAAAGGAAGCCGTCACACCGCCTGTTGTTGGGTTTGTTAGCACAGAAATATAAGGAATTGCGCTCTCCTGCAGTTTGGCAATCGCAGCCGATGTTTTTGCCATTTGCATCAAAGACAGAATGGATTCTTGCATACGCGCCCCACCCGATGCAGAAACGATGACTAGTGGAAGTTTTAGAGAGAGGGCAAGCTCAGTGAGCAAAGTCAATTTTTCCCCTACAACAGAACCCATCGACCCAGCCATAAAGTTAAAATCCATCACGCCCAAGGCAATACCCCGCCCATTGAGCGTGCAGGTCCCAACCATCACCGCCTCATCTCGTTCTGTCTTTTCCTGTGCTTTTTTGAGTCGTTTAGAATAGGGCTCAGAATCGACAAATTCCAGCGGATCCATCGGCTTTAAGCCCGTGAATTTCTCAATAAAACTATCAGCATCTGCTAAAAGATTGACCCTTTGCACAGCCGAAAGCCGGTAATGATAGCTGCATTTAGGGCAGCAGTGTAGATTCTGCTCCAGCTCATTGACATGCACCATCTCATGACATTCGGTGCATTTAATCCAGCCGCTAAAGCCATCCTTCTTTGTTGATTGAACTTTAATTTTTGGCTTATGTAATGAAAACAAACCCATAATTGGACCAGATTAACATGCCTTTAGAATGAAAACAATAGCTTTAAAAATTTAACTTAACGCTTTTTTAAATCTTTCCTCAACATTTTCCCAGTGGATAATCTGCCAAATATTTTTGACATAATCGGCCCGCACATTCTTATATTGGAGATAATAGGCATGTTCCCAGACATCAATCCCCAAAAGAGGGATAAGGCCGATAGAGACCAAAGGGTCCTGATTGGGGCAAGGGTGAATGACAAGTTTTTTATTGCTTTTATCAAGGCCTAGCCAGCCCCAGCCAGAGCCCTGGATCCCATTTGTCAGGCCAGAGAGCTTTTCTGAAAAGCTCTCAAAAGCGCCAAATTGGTCTTGGATCGCCTTTAAAAGCTCTCCACTGGGACGACCACCCCCACCCTTGCCTACAGGGGCTAAATTGGTCCAAAAAATCGAATGGTTCAGATGGCCCCCGCCATTAAACTTAATCGCCTGCAATAGGGTCGCCATGGCAGCAAGGTCCCCTTTAGATTCCGCCTCTCTATATTTCTCTAGGGCGTTATTGAGATTGGTCACATATCCCTTATGATGCTTAGTATGATGGAGTTGCATAATCTCTGCTGAGATTACAGGTTCAAGGGCATTATAAGCATAAGGGAGTTCAGGGAGCTCATAAGGGGCAGGTTTATTCATACCATTATCTCCTTTGGCAGTTTTGGAAAGCATAGCAATGGAGGGCCTTTTTGACAATCAATGCTCTGGGCTTCTTAATAAACGTGCCCGTGCCCGATATTTTTCTTCTTTCAATGCATTTTTCGGAATTAGCCGGGCAAGGGCACGCGCACGGGGCACGTTTAAGA
>CAYSQP010000193.1:0-1575 GCA_964433285.1 uncultured bacterium
CGAAAAGAGTGCTCAGTAATCCGATGCCGCATACGATAAAGATGCCGGCTTTTCCGCCTGGGATTTTGAAGGGGCGCTCAGTCTTTGGCTCTTTAAATCTTAAAATGATCCCCGTTGTAAAAAGAAGCAGATACATCATGAGATAAAGAATAGAGAGGATCGCTGTTAATACCCAAAGTGCTTCATTAAACGAAGGGAAGAGAATAAAAATAAAAGAAAGAATTGAGACGATGCAGGCTTGAAAGATCATCAGAGCGGTTGGCATCTCATAAGCATTTGTTTTTCTAAATCGTGCAGGAAGATCGCCTTCTTGTGCAGCCGCTAAAAGCGCTTTCGTAGGGCCGGCCACCCAGGTGCTTACTGAGGCAATGGCCCCAATGGCGATGCAAAAGGCTAGATAGGGGGCGAGGTTTTTTAAATTGTAAGAGTCCAAAAAAATAGCAATGGCCTGCAGAGATCCGGCGACCAAATTGATCTCTTTTTGGGGGACGACTAGCGCAATCGATAAGATTCCAGGGATGGAAAGCGCTAAAATAATCAGCGCAGAAAAGAAAATTGCCCTTGGATAATCTCTTTTTGGATTTTGGACATCTTTCGCATGGACGGCCGACATTTCGATTCCCGCCAAACTCATCATCACGCCGGCAAAAAGGGCCAGATGTCCCGCTGAACGCATATCGGGGATAAAACTACTTAAAGTAAAATCAATTTGCGACGCGCGGTCAGTGAAAAACCAAATAGCGCCTAAAACTATAATAAAAAGTCCTGGAATGACAGTTCCAAGAATGACCCCTAAGCTGCTGATCCAGCCTGAAACGCGCATGCCTTTTAAATTGGCCAATGTTATGCCCCAAAAAAATGCTAAAATAATCCCGCATGTGAAAAATTTATTATTGGCAAGCTGTGGATCAAAAATATAGGCAATGGTCACTGCAACAAAAGAAAGAATGGTCGGGTACCAGACGATATTTTGAAACCAGAGGAGCCACGCAGACAAAAAACCTAGGCGTTGGCCAAACGCTTTTTTAACCCAATGGAAAACACCGCCAAATTCAGGGAAGGTAGAAGAAAGCTCTGCTGAAACTAACGCGGAAGGAATAAAAAAAGTTAGCGCTGCTAAGAGAATTAAAAAAACGGAAGAAAAGCCATATTCTGATGTCACTGGCCAATTTTTAATGCTGCCAATAGTTGCCACGTTGATCATGGTCAACATAAAAATGGAAAGGGGTTTCGAGCTTTTTTGCATGCAGCCTTTTATAATTTCTCAAATTGAGATAAGGTGGGAAAAGCATAGAGAAAAAGAAGAAGATGGTCAATGGTAAAGTCTGAAGTTAAAAAAAACTCTTTTCATGATCCTTATGCCTATTTAGGCCTTCATCCTTTGGACGAAGGGCATAAGGTCATAAGACTGCTACGCCCTGGCGCTGATTCCTGCCATTTAGAGCTTTTTGGGTCTATTGTCGAAGCCAAAAAAATTGATCAAAAAGGGATTTTTGAACTGATCGTACCTGCAAACTGCGGGCCTTTAGATTACCGCGTTTACCATCCGAACCATCTTTTAGTCCATGATCCCTA